>NZ_JAPDHR010000001.1:37578-125698 GCF_030063005.1 Dehalobacter sp. | reverse complement strand
CTCCATATAATCTGAATCGGCTATTTTTAACAGGTACTATACCTGTTATTCCCAGTATTTTGACAGACTCAATGAAACCCCACTATATTTACTCTGTCAAAGGTTGCATTTACTTTGACCGCTCACCGTATTCACATAGTATTTGACGAAAGCTACCGCGTATATTATCCTAATTATATTAAAGGAAACGATGAATCTTTCAAAATGGAATTTTATCATGCAAAAGATTAAATTGATGCCGGATTATTGGGAAAGCGAGGTTGAAAAGATGGCAAAGCTGATGGAAACAAAACTGGGAAATGTAGAAATATCAGAAGATGTTATAGCTACGATCTCAGGTGCGGCGGCAATCGAGTGCTATGGATTGGTGGGTATGGCTTCAAGAAAGATTTCGGACGGCGTTTCAGGTTTGCTTAAAAGGGAAAACTTATCCAAAGGGGTGAGCGTCACCCTTCAGGAAGAGGACTTGATCATAGACCTTAACATCATTGTGGGATACGGAATTAAAATATCGGAGGTTGCCTCCAATGTAATGGACCGGGTCCGTTACACTGTCGAGACAATGACAGGTCTAAAAGTGGCTGAAGTAAACGTAAATGTTCAAGGGGTAAGATTTTTAGAATAGTTGAGAATACACTCAGATGATCTTAGGATGAGTAGGAGGATAAATTTTGAAAGCCGTGTCGGACACTATAGCTCAAAAAATTGACGGAAACGTATTAAAAGATATGATAAGGTCGGGGTCTCGTCTGCTGGAGCAAAGGAAGAAGGAAATTGATGCTTTGAATGTATTTCCGGTCCCGGACGGGGATACGGGTACAAATATGAATTTGACATTCAAAGCAGCATCATTAGCAGCAGACAAGGTAACGGGCAATTCTGTGCATGAAGTCGCAAGTGCCGCTTCTACAGGTTCCCTGATGGGTGCTAGGGGGAATTCAGGTGTTATTTTGTCTCAGATCATGAGAGGGATTGCCAGGGGCTTGGAAGGTCTTAACGAAGCAAATGCTCTCCAGATGGCTCATGCGCTGCAAACCGGTGTTGAAAGCGCGTACAAGGCAGTAATGAAACCGGTCGAAGGAACAATTCTTACTGTATCCAGGGAGACTGCCCGGGGTGCATATCTTAAAGCAAAAAGCGGAACGACTGATATTCTGGAAGTTTTGAGGGCTGGTTGTGAAAAAGGTGAAGAGGCGCTGGCCAGGACGCCTGAGATGCTGCCTGTTCTGAAACAGGCAGGTGTGGTTGATGCCGGCGGTCAGGGCTTCCTGACTATTCTATACGGCTGGATCTTGGCTTTGGAAGGCAAGGAAATTGGTTATGCTGAGGTACAGCAGGAGGAGGTCCAGATTCCTGCGGTTTCAGGTATTATTGCCGTTGGAAGCTTGGAATTTCCATATTGTACTGAGTTTCTGGTGAAAGGAAATGGCCTTGATCCCGATATTATAAGACAGGCACTCCTGGACAAAGGTGACTGCTTGTTGGTCGTGGGCACGGAGGATGTGGTCAAGATCCATATTCACACCCGGAACCCCGGACTTATTTTGGATTATGCCATCAAATATGGTTCTCTGCATGAAGTTCAGATTCACAATATGCTTGCCCAGAATGAGCTGGCTGCCCATCAGGCCAAAAATGTGCCTGAAAGCAGTGAAGCTGCTTATACCGGCGGGCTTGAGGATGCTTCATCAGGGGCTCCTGCAGACCAGGCGGCTTCGGCCGGGACAACAAAGGTCAAGGACTATGGGATCGTTGCCGTCGCCATGGGAGAAGGTATTGCCCAAATCTTCACCAGTCTGGGTGTCGATGAGGTTGTTTTCGGCGGTCAGACGATGAATCCGAGTACCAGTGATCTTGCCGAAGCGATTAGGAAAGTTCCCGCCCGCCATATTTTCCTTCTGCCGAACAACAGTAACATCATCATGGCGGCCGGTCAGGTCAACGAACTGATTGAAGACAAGGAAATCTACGTTATTCCGACTAAGACAATACCGCAGGCGATCGCTTCTTTACTTGCTTTCAATTCCGACAGCCTTCCGGAGGAAAACGTTCAAAATATGACAACGGCATTCAAACAGGTAAGTTCGGGAGAAGTAACTTATGCAGTCAGAAATTCGCAGTATGGCGAGCTGGAGATTGCCGAAGGGGATATTCTTGGCCTGATTGAGGGAACAATAAAGACGACAGGCAGAGATATTCTCGACGTTGCCAAAAATGTTCTGGAGGAAATGAATTGGCGCGAAAAGGATCTTGTCACCATTTTTTACGGTAAAGACATGGCTGAAGAAGATGTAAGCCTGCTTACGGACTGGCTTAGCGAGGAAAAACCGGAGATTGAAGTCGAGGTTTATTCAGGGAAACAGCCATTATATTATTATATTCTCGGGGTTGAATAAACAAAAAAACTTCGGCTTCGGCCGAAGTTTTTTTTATCCAAGCCGGTTTCTCGATGTAGGTCTTCGAAAGCATCTTGTTAGGGCAGATCTCCTAAGCCAATCTGCTAGGGTAAGTCTGCATGCCACAATACCGCTTTCGGCTATTGCGTCTTCCTTGACGCAAAAAGCCACACTACGCCATCCAGACTTACCCTAGCATAATGGTTTTGTAAGTAACTAAGCTATCGTAAATGTATGAATGAAAGAGAAAAGATTACCCCAAGTTATTACTGAAGGAAGGTGAGCGGGTGAAGGTTGGGAGTGTTTTTGATTTGCTGGGGCCGGTAATGGTCGGGCCATCAAGTTCCCATACGGCGGGGGCGGTCAGGCTTGGTCTGATGGCTGCTAAAATACTTGGCGCCGAAGTGAAGCAGGCCCGTATCCAGCTGCACGGTTCTTTCGCTGAGACGGGGAAGGGACATGGAACTCATCTTGCCTTGACAGCAGGGCTGCTCGGGATGAAGCCGGATGATAGCCGGATCAGGGAGGCTTCGAGGATTGCACTAGAGGCTGGGATGGAAACGGTATTTGAAAATGTCAATCTGGGTGATGTACACCCGAATTCGGTTCGTTTCCTGCTAACCGGCTGGGGTGGGGAAAAAGCTGAAATCAATGGTTCATCGCTGGGCGGCGGGAAAATTCTGATTACTGCGGTTAATGACTTTAACGTGGAGTTTACCGGGGAATATCCTGCCTTAATTGCGATCTATATGGATTACCCGGGAATGATAGCTGAAATAACCAAACTGCTTGCGGGCAAAGGAATCAATATTGCCCAGATGAAAGTATCCAGAGAAGGCAAAGGGCAAAATGCGCTGGCGGTTATTGAGACGGATGAGCCGATCACGGATATTCTTAGCAGCGAAATGAAAAAGATGCCGATGATCGAGCAGGTGATGTTTATTGAACCCATCATAGACATTTGACGCGGGGGGTTGACAGATGCGTTCTTATGGTGAATTAGTGGAAAAAACCGAAAAGCTTAATAAAAAAATCAGTGATATGGTTCTTCAGGAGGAATGTCTGAGGACAGGTATACCGGCTGAACAGCTGTTAAAAAAAATGAAGAACCATTATGCCGTGATGCGGGAATCAGTTGAAAGTGGAATGACCGGAGAATGGAAATCATTGTCAGGACTTGTAGGAGGAGAAGCTGCTCTTTTGGAGAAATATAGAGAAAGCGGCAAGTCGATTCTGGGTAATCTGGTGAACAAGGCAGCAGCCAGAGCAATGGCCGTAGCTGAGGTAAACGCCGGTATGGGCAGGATCGTTGCAGCACCGACAGCAGGATCGTGCGGCGTGTTGCCCGCTGTACTGCTGACAGTTCAGGAAATGTCGGATGCAACGGAAGAAGATGCCGTTCAGACTCTTTTTACATCTGCCGGCCTTGGGATGGTCATTGCGGAAAGAGCTAGTGTCTCAGGTGCAGAAGGCGGGTGTCAGGCTGAGATAGGTTCAGCGGCTGCCATGGCTGCAGCGGCAGCAGTGGAATTGTGCGGCGGATCGCCCGATCAAACAGCGCAGGCAGCAGCATTGGCTTTGAAAAGTTTTCTTGGTTTAGTCTGTGACCCTGTAGCCGGGCTGGTCGAGGTGCCCTGTGTAAAAAGGAATGCCATGGCAGCAGTTATAGCATTAACCGCAGCCGAAATGGCTTTGGCTGGAATCAAAAGTGCGATCCCATTGGATGAGGTCATTGATGCAATGGCTTCAATCGGCAGGGAGATGTCCTGCAGCCTTAAGGAAACGTCCCGGGGGGGACTCGCCGTCACTCCTGCGGCTCAGAAATATAAAGATCATTTGGCAAGGTGAGAATGTGCTGCAATCAGATCATTGGCGAAACAGCGTGAATAGGGCGATGAAAGCCGAGGAAAAACAGGGATTTATTAATACAGGCGCAGTCGGCGGCTTCAGCAGCTTTTTACTGGACTTGCTTGCTGAACTGGACGGTGTTTTTTCCGCGGAAAACCTCGCCTCAATGCAACGAATAGCAGAAGAGTATCATGAAGTCAGCCCGTATAAACGACGGGCTTTATGGCGTGAACTCCAGGAACTACTGGATAAAACAACATCTTCAGATGCTCCTGGACTAGCTTCTGGAGCAATCTGCGGAACAACATCGGAAGAAGCATCAGGAACCTTTCGTACCACAGAGAAAGTCTTAACCAGCCTTGAAGTTCAGACAGGAAGCATCTGTCATCCCCAAAATCTGCAGTATATCAAAGGTGTCGGACCGCAAAGAGCCAAACAGTTCGAAAATATGGGGATTTATACGGCTGAGGATCTTCTGCGGCATTATCCGCGCAAATATGAAATCCGATCGAAACGGCGGATTCAGGATATTCAGGACGGGGAGTATGTTACGATTGACGGGATTGTAACTGGAAGCCAGGTTACCAAAGGCAAAGTCAAGGTCGTCAAATTAAATATTAAACAGGACGGCAGAAGCATTCATGCCGTCTGGTTCAATCAAATACATATTCCAAAACAATACCCGGACGGAACAAAGGTCACTGTGACAGGAAAAGCACAATGGCGCACCAGGATCCCGGAATTGCTTGCGTCCGAAATCAGGAAAGGACTTTACGAGGGTCCTGCTCAAAAAATGGTTCCAGTATATTCGGAAACAGCCCGTCTCAATTCGAAAACTATCCGGGAGATCATCCAGGTTATTTTGCCGCAGGCTGACCGAATCTTTGACGAGTTCTTTCCGTATGAGGAAAATAATTTGATGGAACGGCGACAAGCCATCAAAGAAATTCATTTTCCGCACTCCGCAGAAACCCTGAAAAAGGCACGTGAAAGACTGGTCGTTGAGGAAATCCTTCTGCTTCAGCTGGCGTTGGCTAGGCTTCGTTCCCCCGGGCCTCAGAAAGCAGGTCTCGTTTTAAACCAGGGTGGAGCTTTGGTCCAAAAATTTGCTTCCGGGCTTCCTTTTCGGCTGACCGGTGCCCAGCAAAGAGTCATCCGGGAAATATTCCGAGATATGGGGAGCATTGAAAAGCCGATGGCCCGTTTGCTTCAGGGCGATGTTGGATCAGGTAAAACCGTGGTAGCGATGGCTGCCCTGCTGCAGGCTGTGGGCTCGGGTTTTCAGGCCGCTATGATGGCGCCGACTGAGGTGCTTGCCCAGCAGCACTATGAATCGCTGCAGGCCGCATTTGAACCTTTAGGGGTAAAAGTTGTATTCCTTGTCGGGAACCAGAGTAAGCCTGAAAGGGAACAAATCTTAGGGCAGATTTTGAGCGGAAAAGCGCAGGTTGTCGTCGGAACCCAGACCCTCATTCAGGAATCCGTCCGGTTCAACGCCCTCGGTCTTGCCATTACCGATGAACAGCACCGGTTTGGCGTCAGACAGCGGACTCTATTGCAGGACAAAGGCGAGAATCCGCATGTCCTGGTGATGACCGCTACCCCGATCCCGAGGACGCTTGCGCTGACTTTATACGGCGATCTTCGGCTTTCGGTGCTAGACGAGCTGCCTGCTGGCAGGAAGCCGATTATCACCAGGAAAATTTCAGACCGCAGCCGCTCTAGCATGGAAAAATTTCTGAAGCAGCATGTCGCTGCGGGTCGGCAGATCTATGTCGTTTGTCCGCTTGTCGAGGAAACAGAAAAATCGGATTTTGTTTCAGCAACCCAAAAGGCTGATGAATTAAGCCGCATTTTTGAAGGAAGCAGTGTTGCGCTTCTGCACGGAAGAATGAAAGGACAGGAGAAAGAGGAGATCATGCAGCGCTTCCGACGCGGGGAGATTGATATCCTGGTTACGACAACTGTCGTCGAAGTCGGAGTCAATGTACCGAATGCGTCTGTGATGGTGATCGAGGATGCTGAAAGATTCGGGCTTGCCCAGCTTCACCAACTTCGCGGAAGAGTCGGACGCGGACAAGAACAGTCGTATTGTCTTCTGATCAGCAATACCCGGGACAGTGCCCGGCTGAATGTTCTTTGTGAGACAGAGGACGGCTTCCGGATTGCCGAGGAGGATTTGAAGATCCGGGGCCCGGGAGAGCTGCTTGGGCTTCGCCAGCATGGCGTACCGGAGTTAAAGCTTACAGACCTGGGAACTGACGGAAGACTGGTTGAAAAAGCCTATCAACTGCTTCAAAAGGTTCTGAAAGATCCTCAGAAATACGAAAAAGCCTATCAGGAAGTCAGCCGCCTTTATCCCAAAGAAAAAATCGGAGTGAATTAGTGCTGAGAACAATTTTATACTAATAAACAAGTCACAGTACGTATGATTTTTTTGCACAGGCTCATACTATTCCTTGTCGGCACATTCCAGTCACGGATTGATGCAGAACTTTCAAGGAGGCAGAGGGTATGACAGAGGCGAAAAAAGATACGGCAAGTGAATTGGAAAATCTTAAATATGAAATTGCGCAAGAGATGGGTCTTCCCCAGAAAAAAACAAAAAGAAAAAGTAAAAACAGAGAAGACGTAAAGAATAAAGAATAAAGAATGGCGAATAACGAATTACGAATTACGAATTACGAATTACGAATGACGAGATACGGAATAAAAAACCTTCTGTTGAAGCATTGATTGATATGCTGCAACAAAAGGTTTTTTAGTTACGGTTAAAGGATATGTTTCTCTTATAATCATTATAGTTATTCGGGTCGATGTAAAAAGTAGATTGTTTAATGAAGGTAGGTCTCAAAATTATGGCTGTCAATTCCGGAATGAATGCTCTGGTTGATTGCTGCAGCAATAATTTTAGCGCTTCTTTCAATTAATTCATCGACTTCCTTGGGTGTAACCATCAGGCTGCCCTCGTAGGGCGACAAGGCTTTCTGCATGACATTCATCAAAACCTGTTCATTTTCCTGTTGATAGATTTTGGCCAGGGAAGGTTCGGATTCCATTTGTTCAAAAAGCTCTTCGATGGTCTTATGCGCGATGATTGCAGCATTGACAACAGTGGGAACGCCGATAGCAATGACTTTGCAGCCAAGGGTTTCTTCATTGAGCCCTTTGCGGTGATTACCAATTCCGGAACCAGGATTGATCCCGGTATCCGCTAATTGAATGGTTGTGCCGATTCTATCCAGTGCACCTGCGGCTAGGGCATCGATCGCGATCACGTAATCCGGGCGGACATGTTCAACCAGTCCGCGGATTACCTCCGCCGTCTCGATTCCGGTCAGGCCAAGCACACCAGGTGATATCGCTGACACTTGGCGCATTTTCCCCTCAATTTCTTCGGGGGTATAATGAAAAAGGTGACGGGTGACCATGATTTTCTCGACAACTTTGGGCCCAAGCGCGTCTGGAGTTGCCTGCCAGTTGCCAAGACCAACGATCAAAAAACTGGTATCTTCCTTAAAATTAAACAATCCGGCGAGATGCCTTGCTAATACTGCAACGATTTTATTGTGCTGCTGGTAGTTGTTTTCTTTGATATCCGGAGCATCAATTGTAATATAATTTCCTTTAGGCCTGCCCAATTCTTTTTCGCCTTTGGCATTTATGATTTGAATTGCGGTGACAGTTGCCTCTTGAAGTTCTTCTTTTTTCATGATGACGCCCGCTATCTCCTGGCCGCTTTCTCCCCGCAGCAAGTCATGGGCTTCCACCGCCAGGTCGAGAGAAATATTCATTTTTTTTAGAAAGCTTGATTTGTTCGATAATTTCATATCGGCAGCAGCTCCTTTTTAAATCTGTTTTAGTATGTTGGATTTCTAACACAGATATTCAAATAAGGAAGATTGATGAGTAAAAAATAAAGTGGCAAATTCAAATTGCGTATCAAATAAAATATTAATTGGAGATTCAAGTCGGAGATTCATTAGATACTGGAATGGAATAATATGTTTTTCGTTTGGAATCAGATATGATATACTTAAAAAATGGGAGTATCCTGTAAAAAAATATTTAAATCAGGTTAGATCACTGTATAATAAAAGGATAAAGTGAAGACATCATATCCAGAGGACTAAAACATCGTGCGAATTATTTCTGGGCAATGGAAAGGCCGCAATTTAAAAACTGTTAAAGGCATGGATACCCGTCCGACTTCCGATAAAGTCAAAGGGGCGATTTTCAATATTCTTGCCGGCAAGGTAATGAACGCCAGAGTCCTGGATCTTTTTGCGGGAACCGGAAACCTTTCCTTTGAAGCTTTGTCCAGGGGGGCCCGTCATGCTGTTCTGGTTGAGAAAGATACTTCAGCCCTGGAGACAATCAGAAAGAATGCCGAAATTCTCGGGGCAGCACCAAGGACCAGCATACTCCGGATGGACGCAATGAATTTTTTTAAACAAGCAGTTCAGGAACGCTTTGACTTAATTTTTCTTGATCCGCCTTATCGGCGGGGACTGGCCGACATGGCCCTTGCCTATTTGCAGACGCACACTGTCTTAAATCCCAGTGGAGTCATTATCATTGAAACTTCTTCAGACGAAACCATTGATGATGCGATAGATCCTCTGGAGATAAGGTTAACAAGAGAATATGGAGATACCAGGTTATGGTTTATTCAGAACAAAGAAGAGCATGAGGAGGGATAATTCCTTTGGAAAATCATTTGATTGATCTCATTGAACAGTTGGAAGAAGTGCTTGACCATGGAACCAAGGTGCCTTTAACCGGCAAGATCATGGTTGATGAAGAAACAGTATTAGAAATATTGGATGGAATCCGTTCCGTTCTGCCGGAGGAAATTAAACAGGCGAATTATGTTTTGGCTGAAAGAGACCGCTATATGGAAGAAGCCCGCAGCGATGGGCAGAGAATTGTAGACCGGGCGCAAAAGCAGGCTGACCAGCTGCTTCAGGAAAATGAGATCGTTGCTCAATCCCGGGCCTATGCCGAAGAAATTGTCTTAAAGGCGCAGCAGTATTCCCGAGAAGTAAAATTAGGCGCTTTGAAATATTCCGATGATCTGCTTCAGGATATTGAATCAAAAATGGGAGAGGCTTTTCAATCCATCAAAGCCAGCCGGGAAGAATTAAATGCTATGGCCCGTTGGGATGAACGGGTTCAGACCATGGAGCAGGAATAAACAAATTTATCTTAATGGCGGTGCACTTTTTTCCATATTCCAATCATGAAGACAATGAAAAGCAGGGCCAAACTGCATAGGCAAAAATACAGGCTGCTCCATCTTAAGGACAACAGCCAGGAAGCATCACCCCCAGTTGGCTGTACAGGGAGGCCGGAGGTTGGAATATGGCTGAATTTTAGCAGTAGCTGACTGATCAGAAGCGCCAAAAAGGAATGGATAGTTCTACCGGCTATAAATGGAAGGAGCCGAAGATCTGTCGACGCCGTAAAGCTGGATACCTGTGCAAAAACAGAAATCCCCCCCCATCCAAGCAGCAAGGCAAGGACCCCAATCTTGCTGTTCAGGGATGAAAAGGCCTGGACGGCTGCATTACAGCCCAAGGTGGTTTCCAAGAATCCCTGGATGATGGCATTTGCTTCCAGAATAGAAATGGACCCGGCCGAGAGGAAATGGAATGTGTCGGCTAGAACGGAGCTTAGATGCGTTACTGTTAGAAGATGGGTTATTACAGAGAAAAAAATGATATATCCTCCAACCAGGATAATCGTTGACGTACTTTCCCTGACTGCATCAGCCAATAATGCGCCAATGGTTTTATTGTTTTGTTGGAGGTTTTTTAATTCACGCAAAGCCTTTCTCCAGGAAGAATTCGTTCTTGGAATAGCCTTTTCGGATGAAACACCATAATTACGAAAAATCAAACCGACCAGCAGGTTGGCCAGATAAACAGATCCTGCAATAATAATGCCCAGGGCAGGGTTTCCAAGCATCCCCGACGCCACTGCCCCGAACATAAAACCTGGACTGGGATTGCTAGTAAAAGCAAGAAGTCTTTCCCCTTCGATCCGTGTAATATCTCCGTTTTTCCTTAGTTTGCATGTCAGTATCGCTCCGATCGGAATCCCCGAAGTATGTGTCATGGCCAAAACAAAAGAGGCTTTGCCCGGCAGGCGAAAAACAGGACGCATCAGTGGTTCGAGCAAGACTCCCAGAAAGTTGACTAGGCCAAGCTGCAGAAGAAGTTCAGAGACAATGAAGAATGGAAATAAGGCCGGCAAGATATAATTTACCCAAAGCGTTAAGCCTTTGGCGGCAGAACTCAATACTTCCTGAGGATAAATGAACATACAGGCGGCAAGTATTAAAAAGAGCAGGATTCTCAGGAATGGCAAGGCAGTCGTCACCATCCTTTAGCGTATTTAGAACGGAACACCAAAAGGGGTTGACAGGGCACAAAGATATGATAGACTCTTTATAATCAGTTCATATATTGTTTACTTTATTTCACTCATATTTAGGGTATTCCTATATGTGATTTATATAACCGGAGTATACAAAGATAAGAAAGAGAAAAAAATACAATATTATATAGGCAATGTATCTTGATTGGTGGAAGAGAGTAAAGGAGTGTAATTTGTGAAGATTCTCGTGCTAAATTGCGGCAGCTCATCGCTCAAATACCAGATGATGGATATGGAAACGAAGAGTGCGATGGCAAAAGGCCTGGTGGAAAGAATCGGGCTTCCCGGAGCGATGCTTACGCATCGTCCGAAAGGTGGAGAAAAAGAGGTCATTATTGCTGATTTGCCGGATCATACAGCTGCGATCAAATTGGTTTTACAGGCTGTGATCGATCCGAATTTTGGTGTTTTAACGTCACTGGAAGAAATTGATGCAGTAGGGCACAGAGTGCTCCATGGTGGAGAAAAAGTGTCCGGCTCCGTGCTTGTGAATGCAGAGGTCAAACAGGCGATTGAAGAGTGTTTTGAACTTGGACCGCTTCATAATCCAGCCAACCTGGCGGGGATTATTGCTTGCGAACAGATGATGTCGGGGACACCTCAGGTTGCGGTGTTTGATACGGCATTCCATCAAACGATGCCTCCGGAGGCTTATATCTACGGGATACCTTACGAGCTGTATGAAAAGTACAAGATCCGCAGATACGGTTTCCATGGGACCTCACATAAGTATGTCAGCCAGCGGGCCGCGGTGGTCATGGGCAAACCGCTGGAAAAGTTAAAGCTGATCAGCTGCCATCTGGGTAACGGATCTTCACTTACGGCTGTAAAATATGGGAAATCAGTTGAAAATTCCATGGGGTTCACACCGCTGGAGGGGCTGATGATGGGCACTCGGTCGGGGGATCTTGATCCGGCCATTGTTCCGTTTATCATGAAAAAAGAAAGGATCTCCGGGGACGCAGTCAATGCGCTGTTAAACAAGAAAAGCGGCGTACTTGGCCTTTCGGGAGTCAGCAGTGATTTTCGCGATTTACAGAAAGCTGCTGACGAAGGCAATTACCGTGCCCAGCTTGCCCTGGATGTTTTTGTTCATGACGTTAAAAAATACATTGGTGCCTATGCTGCAATTCTAGACGGCGTCGACGGGATCATATTTACAGCCGGACTGGGAGAAAACTCTCCTTTAATTCGCCGGTCAATCTGTGATACGCTGGGCTGCATCGGTGTCAGTATTGACGATGAGAAAAATGAAGCGGCCGTAGGGCAAGAAGTGGACATTTCCAAGTGGGGAGCCAGATGCAAGGTTATGGTTATCCCGACAAACGAAGAACTTATGATTGCCTTGGATACTGAGGAAATCATCCAGAAGATGTAATCCTTTCTTGACAAAGAAAAAAGTGATAACTATAATTACAGTTGTTGCATATCGAGGTGATTGCTGGTGATCGTCAATGTTTTTCAATTAAGGCGGGCCGAGGGTGGGTCAAAAACTTTTAGTTTTAATGAAGAAAATTTTCCACCTTTGCAGCTCGGAAATGAGTCTTATCGTTTCTTATCCCCGCTTGAAGTGGAATTAAAAGCTGAAAATGTTGGCAAATCACTCTTGGTGAATGGGAAAATATCGTCTGTGATTGCTGTTAGTTGTTCCAGATGTCTGAAAGAATTCCCGTATAATCTGAAGATTGTTTTTGAAGACGAATGGGTCCCGGCAGAATTTGCTTCTGAAGCCAAAGACGACAGCATACTGGTTTTTGAAAAGGACGAATTCCCGATTGACGACAGGATTGTAGAGCATATGCTGCTGCAGCTTCCTTTAAAGTTCTTATGTTCTGAAGACTGCAGGGGGCTCTGTCTGAAATGCGGCGCTGACCGCAATGTGAATCCTTGTTCGTGCTCCACTGAGGATATTGATCCTCGCTTAGAAATATTATCCAAATGGAATAAGGGGGTGTAATATCAATGGGTGTTCATCAAAATAAACAATCCAAATCTAGAGTCCGCAGGCGCAGAGCAATGGATAAGCTGTCCGTTCCTAATCTTGTGGAATGCCCCCAGTGCCATCAACAGAAGCTTCAGCATCATATTTGTGCGAACTGCGGCTATTACAATGGCAAAGAAGTCATCTCTATGGGTGAATAATAAGTTAGAGTACTCGAAAAAACAGATCAAAGCTTGGCGTCAGCCAAGTTTTCTGTATATAATGAGAGAAAGGGGGTATGTCGTGGATGAAAATCGCCGTTGATGCCATGGGCGGAGATCATGCGCCCGGAGAGATTGTCAAAGGCGCCTTAAAAGCGGCCAAGATTCTTCCGGATATCCAGATCATCCTTGTCGGACAGAAAGACAAGATAGACTTACATATACCTGAAGACTTAAAAAGCACGATTGAGATTTATGAATGTTCCGAAGTCATTGAGATGGATGAACATCCGGCCGCTGCGATTAAGAAGAAAAAAGATGCCTCTATTGTTGTCGCCACGAGACTCGTGAAGGAAGGATATGCGAATGCTCTGGTGTCAGCAGGCAGCACCGGAGCACAGATGGCTTCAGCTTTGCTGGGCTTAGGCAGAATTAAAGGAATTAACCGGCCTGCAATCTGTACGGTCCTGCCGACGCTTCAAGGCGGAAAGCTGCTGCTCGATGTCGGTGCCAATCCGGATGCCAAACCGGAAAACCTTCTGCAGTATGCGATGATGGGAAGTATCTACGCCGAAAAGATTCTGGGGCTTAAAAGTCCCAAGGTCGCCTTGCTGAATATTGGCAGTGAAGAGGGTAAAGGGAACGAACTTGTTCAGGCTGCTTATGACCTGCTAAAACAATCTTCCCTGAATTTTGCCGGAAATATTGAAGGCAGGGACATTCCCTATGGGACTGCAGATGTCATTGTCTGTGATGCTTTTGTCGGCAACATTGTACTAAAAACCATTGAAGGAATGTCATCATCGCTTTTCCAGCTGATTATGCAAAAAATTACAGCTAGCACTATCAGGAAAATAGGAGCAATACTGGTTAAACCCGGATTGAAAGAAATTGCACACATGCTGGATTATTCTGAGTACGGTGGGGCCCCGCTTCTCGGAGTGGACGGTACAAGTATTATCTGTCACGGAAGTTCCAAAGAAAATGCTATTTTTAATGCTGTTCGTGTAGCCAAAGAATGTATCGAAGGACAAATTATTGAAAAAATCGTCGATGGTTTAGAAAAAAGTACGCAAAAATAGACTGCTGCCATGAAAAAG
This sequence comes from Dehalobacter sp., assembly GCF_030063005.1. Lineage (NCBI taxonomy): Bacteria > Bacillati > Bacillota > Clostridia > Eubacteriales > Desulfitobacteriaceae > Dehalobacter > Dehalobacter sp. Next base: position 111,771 of record NZ_JAPDHR010000001.1, on the reverse strand, counting down.
TTGCTTGCATTATTGATAAATACTGGTACAATTCTGAATAAAAGACTTTACTGCTCAGAATAATAGGGTAAGAAATAAACTATCTGAGAGGGGGTGGCATAAATGGATGTATACGAAAAGGTAAAAGCAATCGTTATTGATCAACTGGGAGTAGGCGAAGATGAAATTACTCCTACCACGACGTTCCAAGCTTTAAACGCAGATTCTCTGGACATTGTTGAGCTTGTCATGGCACTTGAAGAGGAATTCAACCTTGATATTGCCGATGAAGAGGTGGAAAATATTCAGTCCATTGCTGATGTTGTGAAGTATGTGCAAGAGAACCAATAAGCCTAGTTTCGAGGCCCCGTAGTTAGGCTACTACGGGGCTTTTAACTCATTCAGGATGAAAGGAGCAATACATGGCCAAAAGAAACCGCCGCGCGTATTTCCATAAGAGCTCCCGGAATAAATACCTTGAACAAACGGGAGAAGTTGAATCCTTTATCAGGCAGTTAGGGCTGGAAAACCTGCAAAGCGAACTGATTTTTACTGCGCTGACGCATCCTTCTTTTACTTTTGAAAATCCCAACAGCGGGTTGGAGAATAATCAGCGGCTGGAGTTTTTAGGCGATGCCGTTTTGGATTTTATCATTGGCGAGTATCTCTATCAGAACTATCCGGATAAGCCTGAAGGTGAACTTACCAAAATGAGGGCTGCAGTTGTCAATGAAACGACGCTGGCTAGAAAAGCCCGCAGTATTAACTTGGGCCAGGCGCTCTTTCTGGGTAAAGGGGAACAATCCTCTGGCGGCAGGGACAGGCCGTCCATCATTGCTGATGCGCTGGAGGCAGTCATTGGAGCGATTTATTTGCAGTATGGCTTTGAAAAAGTTCGTAAATTCATACTCGACATGCTTGTTCCGGAGATTCTGGAACTTAACGAAGGAAATTATGGAGATTTCAAAACCATGCTTCAGGAAAAAGCGCAAAAGAAGGAATATGAGGTTTGCTACAGGATCATTGAAGAGACAGGACCCGACCACGATAAGCGGTTTACTGCAGGGGTCTATCTTCATGGTGAACTGCAGGGAAAAGGAATCGGTAAGACCAAAAAAGAAGCAGAGCAGCAGGCAGCCCATTTTGCGCTGAAAGCATGGGAGGTATAAATTGGTGATACCTGGAATGGACGCGGAATTATTTCTCAAATCGATTCATATTCAGGGATTTAAGTCTTTTGCAGATAAAACAAAAATTGACCTGCAGCCGGGCATGAGCGTCATTATCGGACCAAACGGCAGCGGCAAGAGCAACGTCGCCGATGCTGTACGCTGGGTGCTTGGTGAACAAAGTGCCAAGAGTCTCCGCGGAAGCAAAATGGAAGATGTCATTTTTTCCGGAAGCTCGTCCCGCAGGCCTGTAGGGATGGCGGAAGTATCTCTGCTCTTTGATAATGCTTCAGGTCTTTTTCCGTTGGATTATGAGGAAGTTGTCATTACCCGCCGGGTTTACCGGGATGGAGAAGGGCAGTATTTTATCAACCGGACGCCTTGCAGGTTAAAAGATATTCAGGAACTTTTTCTTGATACCGGCTCGGGAAAAGAAGGATTTTCAATTATCGGACAGGGCAGGATTGAGGAGATTCTAAATCTGAAATCTGATGAAAGGCGTCTCCTGATTGAAGAGGTCGCCGGCATCAGTAAGTTCCGCCTGCGCAAGAGAGAAGCTTTGAGAAAACTTGAGGATACCCGGCAAAATGTCGATCGTCTCAGCGATATCATCGCCGAAGTCGAAGCCAGAATCGAGCCGTTAGCCGAACAAGCCGAAACAGCCAGGACAAGCAAGGAATTAATCTCAGGTCTGGAAAAGCTCGAGATTAATTTAATCGTTAATGAACTTTCTGATATACACAGTAAACTGACCAATGCCCAGACCTCTGAAGAGACGCTGCGTCAGGAATTTACGGCACTGACAACGAGGGTCAATGAAGAAGAAAACCTGAGCGTACGCGGCAGGTACGAACTGAATCAATTGGAACAACGCGTTCAGGACCTGCAGGGGGAAATATACGCTCTCGAAAATAAAATGAACGAAGCAGAGCACGAATTATCCCTGCTTTCCGAGAGAAGCGGCTATATCCAGGAACAATTTGGGCGCCTGCAAAAAGAACTGGCGGTCGCACAGGAAACGATGGCCGCATCCGTTGAGAAAAAGAAAAACCTTACTGCAAAGCAAACACTTCTGCAGGAGATCCTCCAAAATGCAGCTAGGGATATAAAAGAGAAAGAACAACAGCTGGAAGAGCTTCGGAAATTAAGCGGGGAAGCACGTCTGGAAGAGCTGAAAACGGAAATCTTTGAAGAACTCTCCAACAAGAGCAAACTGGCTAGTGAAATTGCTGAAATTAATCAAAAAAAAGAAGCTCTTCTTCAACAAGAGAAACAATATACCCGAAATATCAAAGCCAAAGAAGCAGAGAAGGAATCTGTGCTTCAGGAGATTACTGCCCAAATTGAGGAAAAACAAAAACTGGAAGCCAGAGAGATCGAACTTCTGAGAAAAATAGAAAATATCAGGAAGACGATCCAAAACAACAGGCTGGAAGAACAAAATGCCGAGACTGCGTGCTCGGAGCTTCAACGTAAAATTGACCAGGCTGGGGCGAGACTTCATGCCCTCCATACACTCCAGGACAGTCTGGAGGGGTATAACAGGGGTGTCAAGGAGACGGTTCTGGCTTACCGGAAAGGCCAAATTACCTGTGAGACTATATTCGGTACAGTGGCCGACAATATCGAAGTAGAAGCCAAATATGAGCTTGCAGTGGAAACCGCTTTGGGAAGTTCTTTGCAGAACATTATTGTGGAAAAAACCGAGGACGGGAAAAAGTGTATTGAGTACTTGAAAAAGACGAACAGCGGCCGCGCCACTTTCCTGCCTTTGGATGCAATCCGCGGAACGAGGCAGTCCCTTGATGACAAAACGAGACGGCATCACGGTTTTCAGGGGTTGGCGGTTGATCTGGTCAAGTTTGAGCCACGTTTTAAAGATATTATGGAGTCGCTGCTTGGAAGAATTCTGGTTGCAGACAATCTGGATTCTGCGATTGAGCTGGCTAAAGCTAACCAATACCGGGTTAGGGTAGTGACGCTCTTGGGTGACCAGGTCAACATCGGCGGTTCGCTTACCGGCGGAAGCACAAGATCTCAAAGCAGCGGCCTCTTAAGCAGAGCAAGAGAAATTGAAGAACTGTCTCTGAAGACTAAGGACATGCAGGCCGAACTGGAAGAAAAGAAGCAGCGATACACTGCCATAAAGAAAGAAATGGAAGGCCTCGAGGAAGCGAAAGAAACCATTGATATGGAATTGCTGAAAATTAATGGGGCTAAAGATATCATCGATGTGGACAGCAAACACCACGAGGAAAGAATGAACCGGCTGGAACAGGATTTCCGGGTTATCCGGTATGAACTGGATGAAGTCTGCAGTGAACTGACAGCATTTGCTGTCAAATATGAAGAAACCAGACACTTACTGAACGAAACAGAACAGAAGATTCTGGCTCTGCAGTCAGAGCAGACCGAGCAGGAACAACTGCTGAAAGAAAAAACTTCAGAGGCGCAGGAAATCTCGGAAAAGATTACTGCGGCCAAAGTTGAGGCTGCCAGATCGGAGCAGGAGTTTAACCAGATCATTCAGCAGATCACTGAGGAAAATGAGCGAATTCTAGTTAATAAAGACCTGATCGCAGAAAAGAACAAGGAGATCGTCGGGCTTCAACAGGCTGAGCAGGAACTGTATTCCGGCAAGGAACAACAAGAAAATAGTGTTCAGGAATACACGGCCCAAATTGATGCTCAGAAATTCAAGCTTATCGAACTGCGCAGGGAAAAAGAATCTTTCTCAGCGAATAATCTCAAGCAGGAACAGGATATTCAGATGCTGCGGAGTCAGGCCAGGGACATGGAACAGCAGATTCATCAGAATGAGCTCCGAATTGCCCGCTGGCAGGGTGAATGGGAATCCGGAAATGACCGCCTTCAGGAAGAATACCACTTGGCTTGGAAAGACGCGTTAGGCTATCTTTCGCCTGAAAAGAAAGACTCTTTACAGGAGAAGATTGCTTTTTACAAACAAAAAATCGAAGAACTTGGACCCGTAAATTATACAGCTCTTGAGGAATACCCGGAAACGCTGAAACGATTTGAATTCCTGTCCACCCAGAAAAATGATCTGGATGAGGCCGGAAGGACACTTCAGGAGCTGATCGGGGAACTAGACAAGAGCATGATCGAACGTTTTCAGGAAGGCTTTACGGCCGTCAATGAAGCGTTCAAAGAAGTATTTAAACAGCTTTTCAACGGCGGACAAGCTGAACTGTTACTGGATGATCCGGACAATCTTCTGGAGACCGGAGTCAGGATCATGGCCCAGCCCCCGGGCAAAAGGGCACAGCTCCTGTCGCTTCTGTCAGGCGGGGAGAGGTCATTTACGGCAATTGCCTTGCTGTTTGCGTTCCTGAAAGTCAAACCGAGTCCGTTTTGCCTCCTGGATGAGATTGAGGCGGCACTGGATGAAGTCAACGTCAAAAGATTTGTGCAGTATCTGCGCAAACTATCCAAACATACGCAGTTTATTATTATCTCGCACCGCAGGGGAACCATGGAATCCGCGGACAGGCTGTATGGAATCACCATGGAAGAATCCGGCGTATCGAAGCTTTTGACTGTTGAGCTTGAAGACAGAATAGAGGCTCCGGCAATTTAAAATTAGCTTTGTACAATTAGCTTTGCTTGGGTTAGTCTCCATGATGGATAGCCGCTTTCGGCAGATTGCGCCCTCCGTGGCGCAAACAGCCGCGCTCCGCACTCCATGCTCCGCTTGACGCTGGCTATCCATCACGGAGACTTAATTTGGAGTAAGTCAAAGTTTTTTATGCTAGTGTTATTCGGAGTCGTGGGACTAGTAAAACATAGGGAAATACCATACAAAACATGATCTGCATTCTGGCATGCAGATCTGCTTAAATGACCCTATGATCAGTCTGGGGGCCACAGTTCCGCTGTGAGCGGAGCAGGATAGCGCAGCGCGGCCTTTTGTGCCATGGATGGCACAACGGCCGGAAAGCGGTATTGTGGCCACCAGACTTACCCAAGATTAATTTAATAGTTTGTAAATAAATTTCAGAATGTATGTTCCAGCCTCAGGGTTGGTCGAATGGACCGAGTTGTTAGAATTAACCGAGTGTGCTAAAATTTCAGTTGTGCCAATATTGCTTTGATAGGAGAAGATGAAGTGGCAGGAATATTTTCCAGACTTAAAGAGCGCCTGACCAAAACCAGAGAAGGTTTTGTCGGCAAAGTTGAACAGCTTTTTACCGGCTCAGGCAAAATTGATGAAGATCTTTATGAAGAATTGGAAGAGATTCTACTTCAATCAGATGTGGGTGTCAATACAACGCTGAAATTGGTTGGAATGCTGCGTGCATCCGTCAAAGAACAAAAAATTAACGACCGCTCCGGGCTGAGGGATGTACTGCAGGAACATATTACTGCGCTATTGGGTGAAGAGATTCCCTTGTCTTTTGCAGATTCCAAGCCCACCGTCTATCTGATCGTTGGTGTCAACGGTGTAGGAAAAACGACCACGATCGGCAAGCTGGCCAAAAATCTGCAGGGCCAGGGTAAAAATGTTTTGCTGGCGGCAGGGGATACTTTCCGAGCAGCAGCGATCGAGCAATTGGAAGTATGGGGAGAACGGTCCGGGACAGAGGTCATCAAACAGTCGGAGGGGGCTGATCCTGCTGCGGTGGCTTTCGATGCACTTCATGCGGCAAGATCCCGGAATACAGATGTCCTATTGATCGATACTGCCGGAAGACTGCACAATAAAGTGAATCTGATGAAAGAATTGACCAAGATCAAAAAGGTGGTCGAGCGCGAAGTTCCGGATGCCCCGCACGAGGTGCTGCTGGTACTCGATGCGACGACCGGACAGAACGCCATCCAGCAGGTGAAACTGTTCAAGGAAGCAGTCGATGTGACAGGAATCATACTCACCAAGTTGGACGGCACAGCTAAAGGCGGTGTAATCCTGGGGATCCGGAATGAAGCGGATATCCCGGTAAAATTGATTGGAATCGGTGAAGGGGCAGAAGATTTAAGGCCTTTTGAACCGAGAGAATTTGCCAGGGCCTTGTTTGACCGTTCTGAGGAGGAATAGTCTTGGATTTTGCACTGATTGGCGGTACCGGAATTGAAAATCTGGCGCTTGACGATAGGACCGAGGAGACAGTTGAAACGCCGTATGGTTTTGTTCCGCTGGCTGAAGGGTTCATCGGCGGGATTGGAATGGTGTTTTTAAAAAGACATGGTGCAAAGCATACCTACCCGCCTCACCTGATTAATTACCGGGCCAATATCTGGGCCCTCAAAAAAATAGGCGTGAAAAAGATTCTGTCGACAGGTGCAGTAGGCTCCCTGTCTGAAGCTTATCGAATCGGTGATATTGTCTTGCCGGACCAGTTCCTCGATTTTACGAAAAGCCGCGCGGCGACTTTTTTTGAGGATGGGGAACAGGGGGTTTTGCATGTCGATGTTTCGGAACCTTACTGTCCCGATGTGCGTAATCATATCATAGAAGGTGCAGCAAGATCTGGCCTAAACGTGAAAAACGGCGGGGTCTATGTCTGTACCGAAGGTCCCCGTTTTGAAACTCCGGCGGAAATAAACATGTTCCGGATGCTGGGCGGGCACCTGGTAGGAATGACCGGAGTTCCGGAAGTGGTATTGGCCAGGGAACTTGGAATGTGCTATGCGACCATGGCCCTCGTAACCAATCAGGCTGCGGGCATTAAAAAAGACCCATTGACACATGCCGAAGTAATCGCTACTATGGACTTGTTGAGCAAAACTGTGGCAGCATTGGTGGAAAGCACCTGTAAGATCATGGATCATGACCAGCGGTGTTACTGTACTACCGGAAGCAAAGAAGCAGGCTTATTTTAAAGGTTGACACCAGCCAAGTTTTCTTAAGAAAGGCGGAAATCGTGTGAAAGCGCTTCAATGGCAGGGAGATCATTTGTTGATACTCGATCAGACGAAATTGCCGTTTGTCGAACAATACCGCGAAATACATTCTTACAAAGAAATGGCAGAGGCAATAAAAAATATGGAAGTTCGCGGAGCTCCGGCAATCGGGGCGGCTGCAGCCTACGGCTTTGCGCTGGGGGCTGCCGAATACCGCGGAAGCGGTGAAGACTTTAAAGATTATATGGATGAGGTTCGAGCCGTTTTGGAAGGAACACGTCCAACTGCTGTAAACCTTTTTTGGGCACTTAGAAAAATGGAAGATAAATTCAGAGAATTTCTGAATATGAATGATATCGGAAATATTCGGGCAGCTTTAATCAATGAAGCGAATGAAATTGCCGAAGATGACCGCAGAATGAATAAACGTATTGGGGAATATGGCAACACGCTGATTCCGGAAAAAGCAAATATCCTGACGCACTGCAATACAGGCAGTCTTGCTACGGTTGAATTTGGGACAGCTCTGGGGATTATTAGGACTGCACATGAATCCGGGAAAAAAATTCATGTCTTTGCAGGCGAAACGAGACCCCTTTTACAGGGAGCTAGATTAACGGCCTGGGAGCTCCTTCAGGATCAGATCCCGTTGACGTTGATTACGGATAATATGGCCGGCTATCTGATGCAGCAGGGGAAAGTCGATATGGTTATCGTAGGGGCGGACCGTATCGCCGCCAACGGCGATACGGCCAACAAGATCGGAACCTATTCGCTGGCCGTGCTGGCTGCTGCTCATCAAATTCCGTTTTATGTGGCGGCACCGACAACGACCATTGATTTGAAAATATCTGGAGGGGACGAGATCCCTGTGGAAGAGCGGGACGATCAGGAAGTTCGAAAAATCATGGATGTACGGATTGTTCCCGATGAAGTCAGTGTGTACAATCCTGCTTTTGATATTACGTTGGCAAAATATATTACCGGGATTATTACGGAAAAAGGGATCATATCCCCGCCCTACTCTGTAAATATGGTGAAGATGCTGGTAAGATAATACAAAATAGAAAAAAACATTCGGCTCAAATGGATTTCTGTACAGGTTCATTTAAGCCGTTTTTTTCTGCAAACAGGGGTCAAATAATATAGAAGAGAAAGAAGGTAACAAACAATGTCCAGGTATCTAATCAGAGCGATGATTTTGCCGATGACCGATGCGCAGGATTTCTACCCGCAGGGAGAAATTGCGATAGACGGGGACCGGATTGTTTCTGTCGGGGAGAGAGGAACAGCCCCGGCGGGTTTTAATCCGGACAGAGTCCTGGATTTAACCAACCATGTCGTGATGCCCGGACTTATTAACACGCACACGCATGCTGCAATGACACTGCTGCGCGGCTATGCCGATGATATGCCGCTTATGCCTTGGCTGCAGGAAAAGGTCTGGCCTTTTGAAGATAAAATGACACCGGAAGATATCTACTGGGGGAGTTCGCTTGCTCTTTGTGAGATGCTCCGTTCCGGTACGACGACCATGACGGATATGTATATTAGTGAAGAAGAAACGGCCAGGGCAGTTTTGGAATCAGGGACCAGAGCACTGCTGTCCCGCGGCATGATTGATCATAATAAAGAAGCCGGCAACAGATCGCTGCAGGAAAATATTGAATTATTCCGGAAATATCATAATGCCGGGGACGGACGAATTAAGATTATGTTTGGCCCGCATGCCCCGTATACTTGTTCCGGAGAATTTCTGCTGACTGTAAAACAGGAGGCCGATAAGTTAGGAGCCGGCATCCATATCCATCTCGCGGAGACAGAATCCGAAATCGCTACAATCAGGGAGAGATATGGAACAACGCCGCTCTGCTGGCTGGAACAACAGGGTATACTGGGAGGACAGATTATTGCTGCCCATTGTGTTTACCTGAATGATGCCGAACTTGATATCCTTAAAAGGTATAACGTAGGGGTTGCCCATAACCCGGAAAGCAACATGAAGCTGAGCAGCGGAACAGCGCGGATTCCGGAAATGCTTAAGCGGGGGATTGCTGTCGGACTCGGAACAGATGGTGCTTCCAGCAATAATGATCTTGATATGTTTGGGGAAATGCGTTCGGCTTCCTTCCAGCAAAAATTGCTTGGCTCCCCTGAAGACCTCAAAGCCTATGAAGTTCTGAAAATGGCGACGGACGGAGGGGCAACCGTGGCAGGATTGAAGGATCTAGGCAAACTTCAGCCCGGCTATAAAGCGGATATGATTTCGATTGACTTTGATCAGCCGCATTTCTATCCGAGGTTCTCAATACCTTCGCATCTGGTTTACTGTGCCAGGGGCGGGGATGTCAGAACGGTGATCGTCGACGGAAAGATCCTGATGGAAGACGGGAGACTGCTGACACTTGATGAGCAGAAAATCTGCCGCGAAGCAGAAAAAAGAGCCAGGAGAATAGCGTCTGAAGTCTGAGCTTTTCGCTATCCTGCCGACTCAGTAAAACAAGGGAAATCCTGTAAAATTTCATAAAGAAATGATTGAAGAATTTACTGAAGAATTTTCTAAAATAAGTTGCTGGGGCAGGCTGAAAAATACTTTTTCGAACTCTTTAGCCGGCATAGGCTTGGCCAGATAGTAGCCTTGAATCTGATCACAACCCAATTCTTTGAGCACGTCGTATTGGGCTGCAGTTTCAACGCCTTCGGCGATGGTTTTAATTTTCATAAAATTCGCCAGCACAATAATCGAACGCACAATTTCTTTGTCAAACTCATCATTGACAATATGATCAATTGAGAGCTTGGAAAATTTTATGCGGTCGAATGGGAACATCTTCAAATGATTTAAAGAGGAATAACCGGTCCCAAAGTCATCAATTGAGACAGAGATTCCGATATCCCTGATCGTTTTGGTAATCTCGTGAATATCGTAGGCATCTTCGATTGCTATGCTTTCAGTGATCTCCATATCAATCCATTCCGGAGGAACAGCATAGAACTTGATTGCTGATTTGATCATTTCCCCAAATTCTTTATGATTTAGCTGTTTGATCGAAACGTTGATGCCCATTTTCAGAGTGGTCTGATAACGGTTGTTCCATTCGGCAATTTGGCGGATCGCCCTGTTCATCACCCATTCTCCAAGCGGAATAATCAGGTCTGTCTCTTCTGCAATCGAAATGAATTCGCTCGGAGGAATTGAACCTTCAGCTGGACTATTCCAGCGGAGCAGTGCTTCAATCCCGATAAGACTGTTATCCGGTATGCTGAACTGGGGCTGGTAATGAAGTGAAAATTCTTTATCATAGATCGCTTTTCGCAATAAAATTTCAAGCTTTAGATTCCTTTGGAGGATCGCATTGATTTGCTCATTGAAAAAGACGTATTTATTGAACCCTATTTTTTTGGCCTCATACATCGCTATATCGGAATTCTGGATCAGGGCGTCAAGACTTGAAGCATCATGCGGGTAAATGGAGATCCCGACACTGATCGTTATGTGGAATGTATATTTACTGAGTTGGATTGGTTCTGCACAGATGGCGATGATACTTTGAGCCAGGTTCTCAATATCTCCGTTGTGATATTTGCCATGGAACGCCAGCACAAATTCATCACCGCCGAAGCGGGCCAGCAGGTCATGTTCAGGATCGATAAATTTCTGGAGACGCTTGGAAAGTGCAATGATCAGTTTATCTCCGATAATATGGCCATAAACATCATTAATTGTTTTAAACCGGTCAATATCGAGAAATAACAGGACGAGAATATGATCGTCCTGGCAGCTTTTGATTTTTTCCTGCACAGCTTCCAGAAAGAAGCGGCGGTTATAAAGCTTGGTTACGATATCTTGACTGGAAAGATAATGTAGCTGGCGGTTTTTCTTCTCGAGTTCTCTGGCTTTTTCCGAAAGCTCCCGTGTGCGTTCATCAATACGCTTTTCAAGTTCAGCGTTCAGCTCCTTTTCTCTTCTTAAGAGATGCTGGTCTCTGATGGAATTCTGAATATGATTGCTCAGTATTCCATGAAGAAAGATAATGATGAGATAAATCAATAAGCTCTGAATATCGAATCCAACGAAAAACAGAATGATAATTGGACCTACCAATAAGAGCAGCCCCTGATTCCGGTAACCTTCGTTGGAATAATCCCCATAAAGCTCAGTATCATCAGCCCCTGCTTTTATATCCTCGGGTGTTATAAGCGCACTGAGCGCAATGCCTAGCAATGTCGCCATATAAACCGAATCAATCACTGAATTCGGAATATAAAGATCATGCAGATAGAGATAATAATAGACCAGATCGATCAAAGCAAAGGCCAAAACGGCACCTGTTGCAAGCCGGACGGAGGGTGCGATATTACCGGCCCGGATTGAGAAGAACCAGATGGCTATACCGGTCATCATGCCAATATCAAGAAGAATGCTCATAGCTGAAGTCCAGCCGCCTCTGGAAACGAGATAAAGGTTCTCGTAGTTCGCATCAAAGTAAATGATCCAAATCAACAGCAGAATGGAAACAGACATCGCCAGACTGTCAATCAGTAGCTGCAGGACATTCCATCTTCTGAAACGGTTTAGGGCAAAGATGACAGAACCGATCGAAAGAAAAAGATTGGTGCCAAAATACAGGGCTGCAACAAACAAATCATCTATTGGATCAATTCCAAGTATCCAAACAGAATAGTCCCACATAAAGTCACCGACTGCCCAAAAAAGGGAAGCAAAAGAAAAAAACAGCCAGATGGTACGAACATACTTTGGCTGGCTTGATTTATAATAGGCCTGCAAAAGCAGAAAAAATGAAATCAGTGCACCAACCGGCGAGAGAATATTTCCCCAAAAATCGGATTGGCTAATGGTCGCAGTAAGGTAAAAAAGATAATAAACAGCAATGAAAACAAAAATCAGTGTCTTATTCTTTGTTACTTTCATATTTATTTCTCCGTACAGTATTTATCAATCATATTATCGGAATTTTCTTTGATTTTCTGAAATATATGTAATATATTACCACGAAAAAATAGCAATTTATACATTAAAATGTAAATACATTGATCATAAAGTCAATTATACGCATAAATAATAAAAGATAATAAATAAAGTGAACCAGTTCTAAAAATGCTAAAACCAGACAATGATTTACAAATTTCTTATTATTTTGACTTGCTAATCCCAATCCAACAGTAAGTGAAAAACACACGCAAGTAAAAAACTTGACACCGAAGGTATTTTTGGATAAGATACAGATGGTGTAAAGCAAAAATACTTTACAGTGAGGCCGGAATATCAAAATGAAAGAAATCGCTGAAAAAGCCTTGTTATTTGATTTTTATGGCCCCTTGCTGACAGAAAAGCAAGGAAAAATATGGGATCTGTACTATCAGCAGGATTACTCACTGTCTGAGATTGCTGCCGAAGAAGGCATCAGCCGCCAGGCAGTTTATGATTTACTCAAAAGAACTGAAAAGATTCTGGAGGGATATGAGCACAAGCTTGGACTCATTTTCCGATTTATCCAGGAAAGAGATAAATTCCACCGCATAGAGTCTTTGCTGGAAGAAGCAAAACAAGAAGATTTCTCCAGCGGATCTGCCTGGAAACGTCAGTTGGATATAAATATGCGGATCAAAGAGATTATCGCAGATACACTCGAATAGCGAATAAAAATACGATGGGGAAAGAAGGGACGCCGGGATGGCAATGTTTGAGGGTCTAAGCGAAAAACTCCAGGCTACTTTCAAAAGACTTAGAGGAAAAGGTAAATTAACCGAAGCCGATGTTACAGAGGCCCTGCGTGAAGTTAGAATTGCGCTGCTTGAAGCAGATGTCAATTTCAAGGTCGTCAAAGAACTGATTGCCCGGATCAAGGAGAGGTCTGTAGGTCAGGAAGTACTGGAATCCCTTACTCCCGGGCAGCATGTGATAAAAATTGTCCACGAAGAGATTATCCGTCTGATGGGTGGGAGTGAAAGCAAAATATCGATTTCCTCCAAACCGCCGACAATTATTATGCTGGTGGGACTGCAGGGAGCCGGAAAAACCACTCATGGCGCCAAGCTCGCCAATATGCTGAAAAAGCAGGGGAAGCACCCGCTGCTGGTCGCCTGTGACATCTATCGTCCTGCTGCAATTAAACAGCTGGAAGTTTTGGGGGAACAGATCAAGGTTCCGGTTTTTTCTCTTGGTCAGGAAAATCCCGTGAAGATCGCTTCCGAGAGTCTGGTATTCTCGAGAAAAAATGGCAATGATGTCGTCATCATCGATACTGCCGGACGGCTGCATATTAATGAAGAACTCATGGATGAACTGTCCAGAATCAAAGGAAATGTCAAACCGCATGAAATATTGTTGGTTGTCGACGCCATGACAGGTCAGGATGCAGTGAATGCTGCCGATGCTTTCCACCAACAGCTCGGACTTGACGGTGTCATTCTTTCCAAGCTTGACGGGGATACCCGCGGCGGTGCGGCGCTTTCCGTCAAAGCAGTGACCGGCTGCCCGATCAAATTTGCCGGAACCGGTGAAAAAATGGATGCTTTGGAAGTTTTTCACCCTGACCGGATCGCGTCCAGGATTTTAGGTATGGGCGATGTGCTTACTCTGATCGAGAGAGCCCAGCAGAATGTCGACGAGAAAAAAGCCAGGGAACTGGAAGAGAAAATCCGTAAACAAGAGCTTACGCTGGATGACTATCTTGATCAGATCAAACAGCTGCGCTCGATGGGTCCTTTGTCGTCTGTGCTGGAAATGCTGCCTGGAATCGGCAAGCAGCTGAAAGGCGTCGAGATCGATGAGAAAGAGTTCTACAAGGCGGAAGCCATCATCTGTTCGATGACAGCGGATGAAAGAAGAAAACCGATCCTGATCAAGGACTCCCGTAAAAAAAGGATAGCGAAAGGGAGCGGAACAACGGTTGTCGATGTTGGAAGGCTTCTTAAGCAATATGAACAAACCAAGAAAATGATGAAACAGCTTTCCGGACTCCCAGGGATGGGAGGAGCCGTCAAAGGCGGTACGAAGAAAGGGAAAAAAGGGAAAAAACAGGGCAAGAAATCTTTCCCAAAATTCCCTTTCCAGATATAGTGCCGATTTAAACACAATTTAAACAATCAGATATTCCTTTTAAATCATTGCGGACTCCCAAATATCATTGATGTTGTTGAATATATGGGTTTAGAGTTTGTTGGAGGAGGTGAAATTATGGCAACAACGATTCGTTTGCGCCGCATGGGTGCAAAGAAAAATCCTTTCTACCGTCTTGTAGTATGCGACTCAGCATCCCGCCGTGATGGCAGGGCAATTGAGGAAATTGGTTATTATGATCCTACCAAAAATCCTCATGAAATCAAGATAGATGAGATCAAAGCGCTGGAATGGCTGACTCAGGGAGCTCAACCTTCGGATACCGCAAAATCTCTGCTCAGTCAGGCCGGAATTATGGAGAAATTTCATAAATCCAAGTAAGCATGGAGGTGACTCCTGTGAAAGAAGTCGTAGAGGTACTAGCTAAGGCATTGGTGGATCATCCTGAAGAAGTTATTGTGGTTCAGAATGCTACAGAGAGAACTGTGCACCTTCAATTGACAGTTGCTCAGGAAGATATGGGCAAAGTGATCGGTAAACAGGGTAAGATCGCTAACGCTATCCGGACAATTGTCAAGGCTGCGGCCGTGAAAGACGGACGCAGGGTTATTGTTGATATTGACCAGTAAGGTTGGAAAGGGCTCAGGCCCTTTTTGACTTTACTGGTTTAGAAAAACGCTAAGTGCTTTCTGAACCATCTAAGGGCAGCTAAAACTGACGACGGCCAAGTTTTCTTTAAATGGGATGATGGATCGCGGAACTCTATAAAGGAAAGGGCGTAACGCCTTGGAAAGTGTATTAATTGGAGAGGTCCTAAAACCGCAGGGTGTCAAAGGAGAAATCAAGGTATATCCGATTACGGATAATACGGAGCGGTTCAGGGATCTGAAAGAAATTTATCTGTCTGATGGAAGGACTGAAAAAAAATTTCATGTCCAGGGGGTAAGGATTGATCCGAAAGGTATCGTGTTCTTGACTTTGGAAGGCATTGCTACTAGGGAGGATGCTGAAAAGATCCGTGGATTTGAGGTCAGACTAGACCGATCGGAGATTCCTCCGCTGCAAGACCGCTGGTATTACTTTGAGCTTGAGGGAATGCAGGTTTACGAGAATGATATTCTGCTGGGGACTTTGATAAGAGTTCAGGAAACTGGTTCGAACGATATCTATATTGTCCGCGGCGAAAAAACCGAATTCTGTGTTCCGGCTTTAAAAACCGTTGTCAAAAAGGTGGATGTCCCGGCGAAAAGAATGGATGTCATTTTGCCTCCGGGGTTACTCGATGATGAGTCTTAGCATAAAGAGAGGCTGCGTATGAAGTTTACGGTACTGACGATTTTTCCGGAAATGTTTGCGCCATTAAAAGAAAGCATTCTGAAAAGGGCTCAGGAAGCGGGCCTGCTTGAGATAGCGCTTGTTAATTTCCGCGATTATGCCGAGAGCAAACATAAAAATGTGGATGATATCCCGTATGGCGGGGGCTCGGGAATGGTTCTAAAGCCGGAGCCTCTGTTCAAGGCTGTCCGGAATTTGCCGGAGCCTGCAGGAAGCCGCCGAATTATTTTGCTCTCGCCTCAGGGAAAAAAATTTGAGCAGCGGGAAGCTTTGAGACTGGCTGGATATGATGAGTTAGTTCTTTTGTGCGGCCATTATGAAGGATTTGACGAGAGAATACGCGTCCTGGTCGATGAGGAGATGTCCATCGGAGATTATGTTTTAACGGGAGGAGAACTTGCTGCGATGGTGATGATTGATTCGGTGGCAAGGCTCTTGCCGGGCGTTCTCGGGAACAGTGTTTCTCAGGAGGATGATTCCCACAGTCAGGGTCTGCTCGAGTATCCTCAGTATACACGTCCTCCCGACTTTGAAGGAATGCAGGTGCCCGAGGTTCTGCTTTCAGGACATCACGCCAATATTGAGCGCTGGCGTAGAAAAGAGTCTCTGAGAAGGACTCTCCTGAAAAGAAGTGATTTAATCCCGCAGATAGAGTTTCAGCAAACAGATTATCCGCTTTTAGAGGAACTTACGCTCGATCATCCGGAGATTAAGATTTATCGCGAGAAATGGGAGCATTTAAAGCCTGCTCTGAAGCGGAGACAACGAATTAAGAGCGAGTAGTATAAAGACCTATTGTGGCAGGTCTGCTTGCCAAAACTACCGCTATCGGCTATTGTGCCCTCCGTGGCGTTTCTAGTGCCGTCTTACGAAGTGAATGCTTATGCGTCTGAAGAAAGATCTGCATTCTGGCATGCAGATCTGCGTAAATAATCCTACGATCAGTCTGGGGGCCACAGTTCCGCTGTGAGCGGAGCAGGATTGCGTAGCGCGGCCTTTTGTGTCAAGGATGACACAACGGCCGAAAAGCGGTATTGTGACCCACAGACTAACCCTAGATTACTATTTAATAAGATCTGGAGGAAATAATGGGAGAACTATATGTAGCCCTTATTCACGCACCTGTCTACAACAAAAATATGGAGCAGATCGCAACGTCGATAACCAACCTTGACTTGCACGATATTGCCCGAAGCTCAACTACTTATGGAGTGAATACCTATTATGTTGTCCATCCCGGTCCGGCTCAGCAGGATCTAGCCCGGCGGATCATGGGCTTTTGGCGGGAAGGGTATGGCGCTGAATATAATCCCAATAGATATGAAGCTTTTGAGAAAGTGAAGCTTGCCTCGACGCTGGAAGAAGCTGTCCAGGAAATCAAAATCAAGAATCCCGGCAAGAAATTATTCACGGTTGCAACGGATGCGAGACTGTACCGGAATACGATTGAATATTCCGACCTGCGCCGGAAGCTCGAGGAAACTGATGAGGACTTTCTGCTGCTTTTCGGAACAGGTTGGGGCATCATAAAGGAAGAAATGGAAAAAGCAGATTATATTCTGAAGCCGGTTTACGGTTTCGGAGACTATAATCATCTGTCTGTCCGTTCAGCTGCGGCAATTATTTTGGACAGGCTCAGAGGCCATTAATTGGTTATTTTTTGAATTGACAAGGCACAAGAATAAAGTGTTTTTTTTCGGAGAAAATAGTGCTGGGGTGAGCTTATGAAAAACACTTTAATTCTGGGTGGGGGAATCGGCGGTATTGTTGCCTCCAATATTCTTAAAAATGTGGCGGGGGATTCCATGCAGGTAACGGTCGTGGACCGGGAACTCAATCATCACTTTGCAGCCTCTTATCCACTCCTTATGATCGGTCAGCGAAAACCAGCGGATATAACAAGGAAGTTAACCAATTTAAAAAAGAAGAATATCCATGTTTTGCATCAGGAAGTACAAAAAATTGATTTAACCGGACATCAGGTCTCAACAAATCAGGGAGTCTTGCCTTTTGACTATTTGATTATTTCTTTGGGAGTGGAGTATCACACGGAGACCGTACCCGGATTCACAGAATATGCTTTAAATGCTTATGATTTTGATGGGGTAAGAAAGATAAATCAGCAATTAAACAATTTCTCCTCCGGACGAATTGTTTTTTTTATATCCAGCTTGCCATACAAATGTCCATCTGCTCCTTATGAAATAATGTTTCTTTTGGACCAGTTTTTTCGGAAAAGGGGAATTCAAAATAAAATTGAGCTTACCTTGGTGACGCCAGATTACTCCCCGGAGCCATTAGCCAAGCCCAAGGTTGGGCAAAGTGTAAGGAAAATGCTTGCTGAAAAAGGGATAAAATTGATCACGGAAGCGAAAGTGCTCAGGATTGAGGAAAAAGCTTTGATCCTGGATCATGACACGAAAATTGCTGCGGATCTTTTGTTAGGTATTGCGCCTCACTGGACCCCGGAGGTATTACGAAAGTCAAATTTGGTGGATAGCAGCGGATTTGTTCAAGTAGACCTTCACACTTTGGAAACAAATTACCCGACAATCTATGCCATTGGTGATGCTGCAGCGGTAAAGCTTCCGGTAATGGGGGCCTACGCACCGAAAGCCGGTGCGTTTGCGCATTACCAGGCGGATGTTGTGGCAAGAAATATCTATCTTCTGTCCAGGGGGGCAAAGCCGGAATATACCTATAAAGGAAAGGGTACCTGAATCATGAATACCGGGTTCGGTCGGGCCCGATATTCATCGGTTCAGTATTATAAAAAACCAAGCCCATCGATCTCTCTATGGAAGCCAACGCGGACAGCCTATTTGGCAAAACTTGGATTTGAAAAATACTGGTTTGGCCGTTTTATATAATCCTGGAATCAGAAAGATCAGAAAAACAGAAATGAAAAGCAGATATGAAGGACAAGCAAAAATTGACGCTGTATCGAAAACTTGAAGAAATTAACTAGAGGAAATTAACTAGAGGAAATTAACTAGAGATTTAGTAAAAAAGATATAGCATATTGCGCATTTTTGGTGTGTGTGGTAATATGATACAGTGTAAAAAACGGATGGTCCTCTGGCTTGATGTAAGAAGTTAAGAACATCTAGGCAAGGAAGGGGGTAATTTATTATGGATTATATTCGTATGATTGAAGAGCAGCAGCTTAAAGATAATATTCCTTCATTCCGTCCTGGAGATACAGTCAAAGTACATGTACGTATTATCGAGGGTACTCGTGAGCGTATTCAGGTCTTTGAAGGGCTTGTGATTAAAAGGAAGGGCGATGGCTTAAGGGAGACTTTCACCGTGCGCCGTGTTTCCAACGGAGTAGGTGTAGAAAGAACATTCCCCCTTCATTCTCCGCGTATTGACAAGATTGAAGTTGTACGTAAAGGTATTGTCCGCAGAGCGAAACTTTACTATCTGCGTGACCGTTACGGCAAATCGGCCAGAATCAGAGAACGCCGCTAATAACAGAGAAGATGGAAAAGAGCTGGAGAAATTCAGCTCTTTTGTTTTCTATGGAGGATTATGAACATTCAATGGTATCCTGGTCATATGACCAGAGCGAAAAGAAAGCTCGAAGAACAACTGGCTTGGGTTGATATTGTCATGGAACTGGGAGACGCTCGTTTGCCACTGAGCAGCAGGAATCCTCTGCTGAAGCAGCTGCTTGGGAACAAGCTCCGCTTGCTTTTGCTCAACAAATCGGACCTTGCTGACAAAAAGAGGATTGACCAGTGGCTTGTGAAACTTGGCAAGGAAGGACCTGTTTTAGCGATTAGTTCCATGACCAATGTTGGCGTCAAAAAAATTGTCCCGCTGCTCGAGGAACTGATGACGGATAAAAGAGAACGGCTGGCCGCCAGGGGAGTGCGGGGAAGACCTATTCGCGTCATGGTTGTTGGTATACCCAATATTGGCAAGTCTACGCTGATTAATCAGCTGACCGGCGGTTCACAAGCCAAGACGGGCAACAAACCAGGTGTTACGCGCGGCAACCAGTGGATCAGGATACATGATAAAGTCGAGCTGCTTGATACTCCGGGTATGCTTTGGCCCAAATTTGATGATCCTGAAGTAGGCAGGAAACTCGCTGTGACCGGTGCGGTAAGAGATGAAGTGTTCGATCAGGAAGAACTTGCTCAGTGGCTGCTCGCCTGGCTTAAACAGAATTATCCTCTGGAACTGCAAAGCTTTTACAAACTTGGGGAAAACGAGACCGATCTTGAAGGGATTGGCCGCAGAAGGGGCTGTCTAGTCAGCGGTGGCAGAATTGATACCTTCAAAGCCGCCCAGATCTTTCTTCGTGAATTCCGCAGCGGTAAGATTGCCAAAGTGACTATGGACTAAAAATTTGACGCTTCTATACATTACGGAGACTGGTCTCTAGAGTATGTGCCACATTTTATTCAGCTGGGGAGATGAAGGAATGGATGAAATCGAAAGGATAGGGAAACTCCTGGAGATAGAAAAAGGTTTGTTTGCTGAAGGATATTCACGGATTGCCGGTATAGATGAAGCAGGAAGAGGTCCGCTTGCCGGTCCTGTCATTGCCGCTGCTTGTATCTTGCCAAGGGAGTTTGAGCTTCCCGGCCTGAATGACTCGAAGAAATTATCGGAAAAGAAAAGAAGGAACTTAGCTGAAGAAATCAAAAAGCAGGCTGTTGCTTTTGCACTGGGAAGTGCGACGCCCGGCGAAATTGACCTGTTAAACATATTAAGGGCCACAAAGCTGGCGATGATAAGGGCCCTGGAAAACCTGAAAATCAACCCTGATTACGTCATTATTGACGGCAGGGACATGCTGAATATGGATACGGCTCAGAAAGCCATTATTGGTGGAGACGCTCTTAGTGCGAGTATTGCCGCAGCTTCAATTCTGGCCAAGGTTACCAGGGATGCGCTGATGGATGAGATGCATCAGATTTATCCGGAATATCATTTTGATCAACACAAGGGTTATGGAACCAAGCTGCACATGGAGGTAATAAACCGCTTTGGTCCTTGTCCAATCCACAGGCAGAGTTTCTCGCCGATCAAAGAGATAATCGCCGGGACACAGTATAAACTCGGGTAATATCTGAGATTGGGACCGGCATACAGTGTACATAAAAAAGATTTGAGACTTAAGGATTACAATAGAATTTATTTCAGTAACAGATAAGGAATAGCTGCATTGTACGCGGCTATTCCTTTTTGATTTTTATTCAATGACGTATCCAATATTTCCAACTATTTTACTCTGATTCTTTCACCAACATAAATACGATGTCTGCGCTTTCTTAAATGGGGATTCAAATTTAATAAGATGATGACAGTCACGCCGTGCTGGCGTGCAATCTTAGATAAATTGTCTCCCTTGTGAACCTGATGATGCAAACGGATCACTCCTTTAACTGAACTATATATCCATATTATGGAGTGACCCAGATTGTTCGTGTATGTACATATGGATTATCTTTTGTAATTAAATTTATGATTATACTTTGCTGAACTTATTTGATTACTTCATTGATTCGTCTTCGTTCTGTCCAAAGCCCTGTACTGCAATGATTCGGCTAGATGTTCCGCCTGTATATTATCAGATTCGGCCATATCGGCGATCGTTCTGGCTACACGCAGGATACGGTCGTGGGCCCGGGCACTGAAGAGGTTTTTATCAAAAACTTTTTGCAGGAGGGATTCACCGGCGCTGTCCAATTGGCACAGCACTTTTGTTTCGCGACCGGTCATCTCGGAATTTGTCCGGCTTCCTTTTAATCTTTTTTGCTGGAGTTCTCTGACTTTGATCACCCGTTCCTGAACCATAACGGAGGTTTCCCGGTTATCCCCGCGCTTTAGCTCGCCATAGCTTAAACGAGGGACTTCCAGCTGGATGTCAAACCGGTCCAGTAGGGGTCCGGAAACCTTTCCGCGGTAGTGGCTGATTTGAAGTGGCGTGCAGGAACATTCCCGGCCATTCTCTCCAAAATAGCCGCACGGACACGGATTCATCGAAGCGATGACACAAATGCGTGTCGGAAACTCCATTCTGCCTCTCAGACGGATTAACGTCAGTTTTCGGTCCTCGAGCGGCTGACGGAGTGCTTCGAGGACTTCCCGGGAAAACTCAGGCAGCTCATCCAGAAAGAGAACACCGTGATTGGCCAGGGCAAGTTCCCCGGGCTTAATTTTCTGTCCCCCGCCGATGATTCCGGCAACTGTAGCCGTATGGTGAGGGCTGCGGAAAGGCCTTTGCGTAATCAGCTGCCCATTTCCCCGGATAATACCAGTCAGGCTGTGAAGCTGAGTCACATCAAGACTCTCCTCAACCGTGAGCGGCGGCAGAACCCCGGCAAATGCTCTGGCCAGCAGCGTTTTCCCAGAGCCGGGCGGACCAACCATCAACAGGTTGTGCCCCCCGCAGGCGGCAATTTCCAGTCCGCGTTTGACCTGCATCTGCCCGTGAATATCCGACCAGTCCACAGATACCTTTTCAAAGATTTCAGCAGAGGGCGGGGAAGGAATAACGGAAAAATGATCTTCTCCGTTCAGAATCCCCACTAACTCAGCAAGACTGATTACGCTTGCACTTTCTATTTCGGTTACAAGCCTTGCTTCGGCCAGATTCGCAGGCGGTATAATCAGGACTTGTTTTTCCGGCCCGCTTTTTAAAGCCAGCGCCATGGTCAGAACACCTGGTATCGGACGTAAAAGGCCTTCCAGGGAAAGTTCACCGGCAAAAACATAGCGGTTCAATACGGAGTTATTCAGTTCTTCCATGGCAGCCAATATACCCAAAGCGATCGGTAAATCCAGACCGGAGCCTTCTTTGCGCAGGTCTGCAGGAGCAAGATTAACTGTAATTTTTTTCAAAGGGAAATCGAAGCCTGAGTTTTTCAACGCTGACCGGACTCTGTCTCTGGCCTCTTTCACAGCAGTGGCCGCAAGGCCTACAATTTCCAGACAGGGAAGACCATTGGCAATATCCACTTCGACACTGACCGGCTGGGCTGAGAGATTGTCGACAGACATTCCGCTGACAGAAGCAAACATTTTTTTCACCTCAAAAACAAAATTCGCTTCTGACAGCAAATATCCTTCTATAAAGTTACATTAATGGATTAATATAGTTGAATTTTGGCGATATTTATGGAATCAGACAGAATGTCAGACAAAAACATTAGACAGAACATTAGACAGAAACGGAAAGAAAATAAGCATTTATAGTGCCCCTTGGATCCAGTTGAACTCGGGAACGCCTTCAGCCATGTTAATGGCGAAAATATCAAACCTGATTTGCGGCCATTGATGATAGTGTTGTTCCAGAAGATAATACGAGGCAATACTTTTAAGCCTTTGGATTTTCCAGAGGCCGATGCTTTCTTCTGCGGATCCCCGGATATTGGAGCTCCTCAGTCTGACTTCGATAAATACAATTGTTTTCCCATCCCTGGCGATAATGTCGATCTCTCCCTTGGGACAGCGATAATTGCGCTGGATAATGTTCAATCCGGCTTCCTTAATATGTTCCAAAGCCATATCTTCGCCCCGCTGCCCCAACTGTCTTTTATTCAATGTTTCAGGACCTCCTAAGAGTAAAAACTCCCGTACATATTCAACGTAACAGATCAACTTGTATATAATGATTAATATTACCAAAAATGGGATGAAATAGTAATGTATTATTTGTGAATAATTGTATCATGAAAGAAAAAATACCGCCAGGATGTTCACGATTCAGTGTTGTTCGCAATTCAGGTTGACTGAACGATAAGCATATAAAGCTACAGGCTTTCTTCAATCAGCCAGATATATTCCCAGGCTTCCTGGCTGCTTTGCAAACCGTCATACCATGGAATCCCCGAGACGGGTCTTTCGGAAAAATAACGCGCTTTCAGAATGATTTCCGGACGGTATTCGTAATGCATAATATCGAAATTTCCCCATTTGCCGCCCCAGATAAAACCATATTTTTCAAAGATAGCAGAGACCTCCTGGGGATAGGCATTAAGCCTTTTCTGACCTTCTTCACGGGTGGACCAGCGCCAATAATCGTATTTATTACTGTTAAGATCGATTGCGATACCGTAGGCATGGGAACTCAGCCTGTTTGTACCGCCGATCAGCCGGTAATTGAAAGCCCCGCTGCTTGGAAAAGAAGCAGCGTACACCTTATGGCTTTGGCGGGACAACGGAAGCAGTTCTTTCATAACCGCCTTTAAGGATTCTGCAGCTTTATTGTTCCCGTTAAACTCTACATACTTGTAGCCAATGCTGACTTTGATCAGATTGGACAGGATTGATTTCTTGCTCATTCCGTAGACTTCTTTCAGAAGCGGATAAACTCTTGCACAGCCAGGGTTGTAGTAATTAGGCAAAACTTCGGTAATCTTGGACAATGAGTAGAGCTGATCCATCATATCCTGGAGATCGGGGTTTCCCGATTTCTGCCAGGCGTTTTTTTCTTTTCTGTCATCATATAAGATTTTTTTCCCGGATTTTAAAAGGACATAGACCTCATTTCCGGATACTTTATCCACACCGGTAATGGTTTCGGGATAGGCCAGCATCAGACATAGAATATCCCTTTTCATTACGGCCTCATATTCCCAATCGGAAACTGGGGATACTGCGGCTGCGTTTACGGTTATTAAATGTCTATTCCAGATGATTTTGCAGCCTGTAATTAACAAGACAATCACAATCAGACTTAAGATAAATCGTTTAAAGTTCATGGCTCGTTCATCCTTCCGGGGAACCTTGAGAAAGGCTAATCATAATTATTTATGCCTGAACAAAACAGGATAGACCTGCAAATCTCGTATAGTGCAATAGCATGCGGTAATAATATTCTTTGAACTGAAAAAATCGCAAAGTATAAGATAACAGGGTACGAAAGACCGCAGAAGGGATGTAAGGGTATGGTGAATAAAGATGTTCCAGCAAAACCTCTCATTATCTGGCTCGGGACGAATACCTGTGCCGGCGACATGCTTTCCCTTCTTAATGCCAAGGATCCGGGCTACCAGGAGTTGATCAGCAGCATTGCAGAGCTTCGTTTTGATTATCTTTTGGGGGCGTCCGAAGGCAGTGATGCCATCAATGTTCTTGATGATCTCCAGAAAAATCATAAAGCGGCATACATCCTGGTGGTTGAAGGGAGCATCCCAACGAGATCCAATGGCCTGTATTCTGTGATCGGTTATCGGAACGGCAAGGCTTGGACGGCTTTGCAGGCAGTGCGGGAACTGGGTGCTGAAGCTCGTTACGTGGTTGCTGCCGGTACCTGCGCAGCGTTCGGAGGGATCTATGCTGCAGCTCCGAACCCTTCTAAATGTGTATCATTACAGGCTGCTCTAGACAGAAAAGTTATCAATGTGCCTGGATGCCCAATCAACCCCGAATGGATGATGGGCACTTTGAACCATTTAATTCAGTACGGTGAGCCAGCACTTGATGATTATAGCCGGCCCAAACTTTTCTATGGAGAAACAATCCATAACCTTTGCCAGCGGCGGGATTATTTTGACAACAGCATCTTTGCCGCTAAGCCGGGAGAACCGTGGTGCATGTATAAGATTGGCTGTAAAGGGCCGGTCACCTATGCAGATTGCCCTGTCCGCCAGTGGAACGGAGAGCATCTAAGCTGGCCGGTAAAAGCCAATACCCCTTGTATCGGCTGTGCCAGCCCGGAGTTTCCCGATGGAGACGTTCCATTCTTTGAACACTTACCAGATGTAAAGCTTCCTGGGATCAAAGTAACGGCAAATAGGGTGGGCCTATTGACAGGGGTTGTGACCGCGCTTGGTATTGGCGCTCATCTGTTAGGAAGCATCCTGACCGGCAGATTGCGGAAACACTGAAAAAGGATCTTCCAGGCGGAAGCAAGCCAAAAATCAAGGCTCAACTTAAAAAGGTCATAAGTAAGAAAACGGCAGGTAAAAGATTGTATGAAAACGCGAATAAAGGAAAAGGACTGACTTCATGAAAAAGATTGTCATAGGGCCGCTTACCAGGGCTAACAACTCCTGCGCCGTAGAGGTCACAGTTGAAGACAAAAAGGTGGTAGATGCCCGCTGCAGCGGGATCTTTTTCAGAGGATTCGAATTGATACTGCAAGGAAAAGATCCGCAGGACGCCGCGTACCTTACGGAAAGAATCTGCGGGATCTGTTCATCTCTGCATGGAGCAGCTGCCTCCTACGCCTTGGAAGACGCTGCCGGGATCAGACCGCCCCGCAATGCCAACATTTTGCGAAACCTGATCATCGGGGCAGATATGCTTCAGAATCATATCCGTCATCAGTATTTGTTTTCCCTGGTGGATTATTTGACTTTGCCAGAGAGGGCCCCTTTTGTTCCAGGTTATACCAAAGATAAGCGACTGAAAAAAAAGAAAAACGACGCGATGGTGCAGAATATGTATTTAGCGCTGGAAATAAGCCGCCTGGCTCACGAAATGGTGGCCCTGCTAGGCGGAAAAGCTCCGTTTCCTCATGGGATATTGGCTGGAGGGGCTACAGTTCCGCCTTCTGCCGATGTGGTCATGAATTTCCGGTCGAAGCTCCAAAAAATCAATCGGTTTATCCAGAGTCAGATGGTACCCGATGTATACATCCTTGCAGAAGCTTACAGTGATTACTTTGAACTCGGCCAAAGAACCCCAAATATGCTTGAGTACGGACTGTTTCCATGCACTGAGCAAGATCGGGGGAGATATTTTCCCGGTGGAGCAATGCTGAACGGCCAAATCCAGAAGCTTGATCTGGCGTTGATTAAAGAACATACGGCAAGGTCCTGGTATGCAGCAGAGTCCGGACCGCGAAACCCATCTGGAGGCCAGACAGTCCCTGAACGGGAAAAAGAAGACGCCTACTCTTGGATAAAGGCGCCCCGTTATTCCGGTGTGCCACTGGAAGGGGGACCGCTGGCCAGGCTCTGGATCAAAGGAGATTACCGAAAGGGCATATCGACGATGGACCGGATGATCGCCAGGGCACTTGAGGCCCAAAAAATAGGGGCCTTGATGGAATCCTGGCTCGATGAGCTTGAGCCGGAGGGACGCATATTCGTACCCTTTGAAGTGCCGAAAAATGCCGAGGGTATTGGCCTCACCGGAGCAATGCGCGGTCCGCTCGGACACTGGCTGCGGATTGAAAACGGCAGGATTGCCCAATACCAGATCATTACACCCAGTGCCTGGAATTTTTCGCCTCGGGATAATCAGAATTGCAGAGGACCGGTCGAGGAAGCGCTGATCGGAATTCCAATTGCGGATGAAAAACAGCCCATTGAAATCGGCCGGGTGATCAGGGCATTTGACATCTGCTCCTCTTGTTCGACGCATTTAATAACCACCAGAACATCGATCGGGGAGATCATGATATGAACTGGAAAAAGCAACGTCATTCAGGAACAGCCAGACTGCTTCACTGGGTTTATGCGCCAGCTGTATTGGCTTTAATTCTTAGCGGGCTTTACATTCACAGCCCATCGCGCGCTTTTGGTTTCAAACGGATGGACTCAGCCCGGAAGACACACGCCGTCGCCCAGTTTTTACTGTTGAATTCGTATCTGGCACGGATTTGCTACGGGATGAAAGACAAAAACTATAAAGAGATCATTCCGAACCGCAAGACCTTAAAGGCAATGCCCGGATTTTTAAAATACGAATTCTTCCTATCCGGAAAAAAGAAGAAGTATCCCAAATACAATCCAGGTCAGAAAATATTGATCACCTCGCTCGCAGGATTGATCCCGGTCCAAATTATTACCGGGATGGCCCTCTACTTTAAGCCCCTGCAGAGAGCGGTCAAACCGACAGGAGGATTAAACCCTGTACGCTGGCGGCATTATCTGGCGGCATTAATGACGGCCTCATCTGTATCCGTTCATCTTTATTTTGCTCTGACGAATGGCCTTAAAAAACTTAAATCAATATTTACAGGCTATGCGTAGATTCCGATTCAAAGAGCGTGGCGTTTGAACCCAAGGCAGAAAAGGCTAAAAAAGAATCATGCAGAGAATCGTACAAGGAAAAAATTAGAAAAGTAGAAAATAGAGAAGTAGAAAAATAGAAAAATAAATTGACCATAAAAAATATAAGGTATATGATAATATATGAACAAGTATTCAAGTATTCAAGTATTCAAGTATTCAAGTATTCAAGTATTCAAGTATTCAAGTATTCAAATAAGCGTAATTGCAAAGGAGCGGTTTGTTTTGATGGAGGGGAAAGCGGAGAATTTGCGGTGTGACTGCCTGGTTATTCATGAAGAAATTGTCGGTAAGGTTAAAGAAGCGATGCCGCAGGAAGAAAATCTGTATGATCTTGCCGAACTGTTTAAAGTATTCGGTGATACGACAAGGATAAAAATTCTCTGGGCGCTTTCCGAAGCAGAAATGTGTGTCTGCGACCTGGCCTTTCTATTGGATATGACCCAGTCGGCAATTTCCCATCAGCTGCGGATTCTTAAGCAATGCAGGCTGGTAAAAAACAGAAAAGAAGGAAAAATCGTATTCTATGCGCTGGATGACGAGCATATCAAAGGCATTTTCAGCCAGGGAATGCTCCATGTCAAAGAAGGATAAGGATGCGTGAGGAGAAAAAAGATATGGCTATAAAAAGTCAGGAAGCAGTCATCCTGCTTGCCGGTCTTGGCTGTGCAAACTGCTCGGTTAAAATCGAACAGGAAGTAAGGAAGCTGGATGGCATAATAACTGCAAATATTGATTTTGCAGGCAGTAAACTCTATCTAGAGGTAAATGATTCTGAAAAAATCACAGATATTGCCGTCCAAATTGAAAAAATCGCTTCCGGGATTGAGGCCGGGGTAAGCATTACTGGGATCAGGTCCAAAGATATGGGTGCAGCCAGTAAAGAAGAGAAAACCACGGAACAAGAAAAACAAAAAGAACAAAAAGAACAGAAGGAACAAAGAGAACAAAGAGAACAAAAAAAACAGAAAGTTAATGCCGAGCTGTTTTGCTTTGTCATTGGAGCCGTTATTTTTGCTGCTGCGTTTCTGCTAAAATTGAAACCTGCCGTTGAAATTGTATTGTTTCTGATCAGCTATTTATTGGTTGGCAGTCAGATTATCTGGGCGGCGCTTCGGAATTTTGTCCGCGGCAAGTTTCTCGATGAAAACTTTCTGATGCTGATTGCTACAGTTGGGGCGCTGGCTATTCAGGAATATCCCGAGGCGGTAGCTGTGATGCTGTTCTACCGGGTCGGTGAATTTTTCCAGGACAGTGCTGTCAACCGTTCCCGCCGCTCGATCAGTGAACTGATGGATATTCGTCCGGACTATGCGAATTTAATGAAGGGAGATTCCATAAGCAAAGTGCCGCCGGAGGAAGTCAGGGAAGGCCAGATGATTCTGATCAAACCAGGAGAGAAAGTTCCCCTCGATGGCACAGTGCTTGTGGGCAGGTCTGTTTTGGATACCTCGGCGCTCACCGGAGAATTTATTCCGAGGGAGGTCGAAGCCGGCAGCAGCATTCTGGCTGGTTTTATTAATAAGACCGGGGTCTTAACCGTAAAAGTTACGAAGGTTTATGAGCAGAGCACGGTTGCACGGGTTCTGGATCTGGTGGAAAAGGCCACCTCTAAAAAAGCTAAGACAGAAAATTTCATGACAACATTTGCGCGTGTCTATACACCGGTTATTGTGCTCGGAGCTGCACTTTTAGCTTTTCTGCCCCCGCTGTTTATTGAGGGGGCCACGTTCAGCGAATGGCTGAACCGGGCTTTGGTCTTTCTCGTGGTGTCATGTCCCTGCGCACTGGTGATCTCCATTCCGTTAAGCTTTTTTGGGGGTATCGGAGGCGCTTCCCGAAACGGCATCCTGATCAAGGGAAGCAACTACCTGGAAGGCCTGAATCAAGTGCGTACGGTTGTCTTCGATAAGACTGGTACGCTAACTGAAGGTGTATTTGAAGTTACCGGAATACAAGTTGCTCAGGGGTTTGATGAAGATACTTTGCTGGAATATGCTGCCGCGGCTGAATATTTTTCAGGTCATCCCATTGCGGCCTCGATTTTGAAACGATACACCGAAGATGATACAAAAAAACTGAACACGAAGGGCATTGATCAGAAGGATATCCATCAGTACCAAGAAATACCAGGTTATGGCGTAAAAACAGTATATCAGGGAAAAGAAGTCATGGCCGGCAGCGCTAGGCTCCTGACTGAGGAAGGAATCTCCCTGACGCAAATACCCGAGGTTGGAACGATTGCCTATATCGCGATTGACCGTCAATATGCCGGCTATATCCTGATTACGGACAGAGTCAAAAAAGATGTTCAGGAGGCTTTGCGGGGCTTGAGACAGGCAGGGGTCAAGAAATTGGTTATGCTGACCGGAGACACGAAGGCGATCAGTGAACAGGTTGGACAGCAGTTGGGGTTTGACCAAGTTTACGCTGAATTGCTTCCCGATCAAAAGGTTGCTGTTCTGGAAGAACTGGAGGAGCAGAAGGAAAACGGCAGTAAACTCGTTTTTGTCGGAGATGGGGTCAATGATGCGCCGGTCCTGGCCAGGGCCGATATCGGGGTTGCCATGGGCGGACTCGGGTCGGATGCAGCGATTGAGGCCGCGGATATTGTCCTGATGACGGACGAACCTGCCAAACTGCTCGAGGCAATCCGGATTGCCCGGAAAACGAAAGGAATTGTCTGGCAAAATATTGGTTTTGCGCTCGGAATAAAGATAGGTGTCCTCATCCTTGGAGCGATGGGTGCCGCGACAATGTGGGAAGCTGTATTTGCTGATGTAGGCGTGGCTGTGATTGCGATCCTGAATGCAATGCGGGTGTTAAAGAAGAAAAAAGTTAAGGAATATGATATAGTAATATAGGCAAAAACACGCACGTAAAAAAGGAAAGGGAACTTGATGGAAAAGACGACGAACCAGAATCAGATTAAACCCAGAAGGACATTTGCAATTATTTCTCACCCGGATGCTGGGAAAACGACCTTAACAGAAAAGCTGCTGTTTTTTGGCGGGGCTATCCGGCTGGCTGGTACGGTAAAAGGAAGAAAAGCAGCCAAGTATGCAACTTCCGACTGGATGCAGATTGAAAAAGAACGTGGCATTTCCGTAACTTCGAGCGCCATGCAGTTTTCATATAACGGAATTCATATCAATATTTTAGATACACCCGGGCACGAAGATTTTAGTGAAGATACCTATCGCACGCTGATGGCAGCCGACAGCGCCGTCATGCTAATCGATCTGGTCAAAGGTGTCGAAGCCCAGACCATCAAGCTGTTTAAAGTCTGCCGGATGAGAGGCATACCGATTTTTACGTTTATTAACAAGCTGGACCGTTTTGGCAAAGACCCGCTGGATGTCCTTCAAGAGATTGAGGATGTTTTAGGCATTAATACGGTTCCTTTGAATTGGCCGGTCGGAATGGGAAAAGATTTCAGTGCAATCTACGACCGGCGGCATCAATGTCTGGAGCTTTACCGGGACGGCGAACGGAAACGGATTGAGGCGGGCGAACGCGGACTTGAAGATCCCGCTCTCAAAGACTGTCTCGAACCTGCCTTATATGATAAGCTTCGCGAAGATCTGGAATTATTGGATATTGCAGGGGATCCGTTTGACGAGGAAATGATTCAGGAGGGGATGCTGTCTCCGGTCTTCTTCGGCAGCGCGCTGAGCAGTATTGGCGTCCAAACTTTTCTGGAGCAGTTCCTGGAAATGGCGCCTGAGCCAAGACCGCAAAAAAGTTCGGTTGGCTACATTCAGCCGACCGATCCTCAATTTTCAGGTTTCATTTTTAAGATTCAGGCCAATATGAACCCGGCCCACAGGGACCGGATTGCGTTTATGCGGGTCTGTTCGGGCAGGTTCGAACGCGGAATGGCAGCCAATCATGTCCGAAGCGGCAAGAAGATCAAGCTTCCACAACCACAGCAGTTCTTGGCACAGGAACGCGATATCCTGGAAGAGGCATATCCCGGAGATGTGGTGGGTTTGTTTGATCCGGGCATTTTTCGGATCGGCGATACCCTGAGTGAGGAAGGGACCTTTGAATTCGAAAAGCTGCCGCAGTTTGCGCCGGAGTATTTTGCCAAGATTATCAATCTGGATTTTTCCAAGTACAAACAGTTTCAGAAGGGAATCAAGCAGCTGACGGAAGAAGGGACAGTGCAGGTCTTCCGGACCTTTATGGATGGGCCGGAGGAACTGATTGTCGGCGTTGTGGGAAAGCTTCAGTTTGAAGTCCTGGAATACCGCCTCGAAAATGAATATGGAACAAGAATTCAGCTTCATCATCTTCTGCATCATATGGCCCGCTGGGTCAGAAGCGACAAACTTGTTGATCCGGCCAATTTGCGCGGACTCCGTAATCTGTGCGTCAAAGATCAGGATGACCAGATGGTCGTTCTTCTTGAGGACGAATACTACCTGGACAGACTGAAGGATAAGTACCCGGAGATTACGTTCCATACATCCTCTAACGACTAGTATACCGTTCTCTAAATAACCAGACATTTAAACCTTCATAGCTGGGTCTGTGTGCCACAGTTCCAGCGTAAGCGGAGCATGAATGCGGAGCGCGGCTGTCTGTCATGATACATCCAAATTTTTACAATCTGCGAAATAAAGGTAAATGATTAAATTTTTTCAAGGATAAAGTCGAGATCTTGGCAGCTCCTGCTGTTCTGTCCATTTTTCAGCGGAGCAAAGAGATCTCCTTTATCTTTCAGCCTGCTGCTGATATTCAGCAGATTAAGATCCTGGGGTTTGACCCCGTGCCGCAGCTCCCCCCATTCCAGCGGAGCGGCAACGGAGGCGTAGGCCGTTGCCCTTGGAGAATAAGGACTGATGATGGTTTTACCCTGCCACATCTGCAGATAGTCAAAATAGAGCTTATGGCCTCTTTTGGCGACACTGCGCTCCAGGGTAATTTGCCGGGGGTATTTCTGGCTGAAATAAACCGCAAAAAATTCGTTGATTTTTCTGGCGGTATCGTAATCATACTTCCCGCCTGTCGGAATATGGATCTGAAGTCCGCTTGCCCCGGAAGTTTTGATATAGCTTGTAATCTGAAGCGCTTGAAGCTCTTCAAAAATCAGCAGGGCCGCTTCCGTGACATCCTCAAAGGTCTGACCTTCGGAAGGGTCCAGATCGAAAACCAGTGCAGAAGGATACTGATCCCTGTCATAGGGGTTAAATGGAATGTGGAATTCCAGACAGGCCTGGTTTCCGAGCCAAATGAGGATTGCTTCTGATGCTAAAATGATATACTGATTATCCCGCCATTCGATCGTCGGAATCCACCCAGGGGCATAATCAGGGATGTTTTTCTGAAAGAAGGACTTGCCCTGGAAACCATCAGGATAACGGATCGTCGTCAGTAGACGGTCTTTGACGTGAGGCAGAAGGTACGGGGCTAATTCCAGCAGGATTTTCAAATAATCAAGCTTGCGGATACCGAGGTCAGGCCATAATAATTTTTCAGGATTGGTTATAGTGAGCGTTTTGCCGTCAACTTCCAGGTTCATTCCGTGATGAATTCCTTTCCTTGGGCTTCAGAGGCAGGATCTTTGCTGAAACCAATAATTTTAGGGTGGCGGAGACTCCTGCTGTCTGTCCATTCCAGGAAACTTACCCAGCAGGTCAAGACCGGTTTGAGCCAGGTCGTATCCTTCATTTTTTTAAGGTTGTCGAACGGGCTGCTTTCCTGGGTATAATCCGAAGCGTAAGCCTTGAGAAGCTGGAAGTCTTTCTGGGCCAGTCCAAGACTCGCATTCCCGATGTAGAGGTACTGGTCTCCCTGGAAGATACCAAGCAGCAGTGAGTTTGGAAATTGCTCTTTCCAGGATAATCCGCCGACAATGGCCAGGATTTTTTTGCTGATTTTGGTTTTGAACCAGTCATTATGTTTTTTGCCAGCTTGGTAACGGCTGTTCTTTCTCTTGCTAACGATTCCCTCGTAATTTCTTTCTTTCATTAGCTTAAACAGAGCTGAACCGTCCGTAAAATCATCGGTAACCGTGATGTTGGAAGAAGATGACACCTTGGTCCGAAGAAGATCTTGTCTCTCTTCTAGAGGACGGTTACGCAAGTCTGTGCCATTAAAGAACAAAAGATCAAACAAGATGTAGCAGACCGGGTATTTTTGCTGATAGACGGGCAGATTAGAACTGTTTCTGAGGCGTTCCCGATTCATGATCAGATGAAAGGATGGTCTGTTCCCGGTATTGAAAACAACCAGTTCACCATCCAGTACGGCCTGATGGCCGTTCAGCAGTTTTGGAGCTATCTGGATTTCAGGATAGAAAGAAGTTCGCTCCCTGCCACTTTTGGTGTAGATCTGGACGCTGCCGTCTTCAATATAGGATAACCCTCTGATACCGTCCCATTTAATCTGGTGGATCCACGCATCACCTGTCCTGATTTCAGATGACAGCACAGGCTCCATTACTTCCAGCAGTTTCATAAAAATCTCCAGGCACATTAAGTTTGACGTCTATGGATAGATTAATATGTTTATTTTAGAGTTGACAAGGTACTAGCTTGCGGTTGTCTTTTTCTCTTCCTGGGCATCAGTATCCGGGTTGGTTTTTTCTGCAGTCTTTGTTTTGCCCCTGGAAGGTTTCTTCTTGGTTTCTTTTAAACTGGCCTGAAGGGCTTCCATCAAGTCAATGACATTACGGTGGGGCGCTTCAGGTGCGACTTCTATTTCCCTGCCTTCAATCTTTTTGTTGATCAGCTCTCTCAGTGCTTCCCGGTAATTATCCTTATATTTTTCCGGCTCGAATGGTGCAGTTAAGTTGGTAATCAGCTGGGTCGCGATATCAAGCTCTTTTTCGTTGACACCCTGCTGCTCGCTGATTCCCGGTACCTCGCTGACGGGTCTTATTTCATCTGGATAGAAAATGGTTTCCAGGACCAGGACCTTATTGTAAACCCTTAAGGCAGCCAGCGTCTGTTTATTGCGGATAGTCATTTTAGCCAGGGCAATTTTGCCGGTATCATTCATGGACTGTCGCAGGAGATGATAGGCTTTGCCGCCGGTATCCTGCGGTGCTAGGTAATAGGATTTGTCGTAATAAATCGGATCAATTTCTGCAAGATTAATAAAATCAAGGATTTCAATTGACTTCTCTTCCACTTCAGATTTTAAGGCAATAAGATCTGTCTCATTGATAATAATAAAATGACCGGTTTCATATTCGTACCCACGAACGATTTCCTCTTCTTTTACTTCTTTGTTACATGTCGGACAATGCTTTTCATACTTAAGAGGGGTACTGCACTCCTTATGGATGTATCTGAAATGGATGTCCTTCTCTTCGGTAGCAGCAAACATTTTGATGGGAATATTGACCAAACCAAAACTTATGGAACCTTTCCACATTGTATGCATCCTGTTCAGCCCTCCATTTTTCAGATATAGGTAGTATGAACATTACGCGGTAAAAATATGAAAAAGCCTGATGTTGGTGGAACAGACAGAAAGAGCATGTATAGCGCTGAGTAATGAACTTGAATAGTGGCTCAAAAAGAGGTAGAATCAAAGAGAAAATTACTTTGAATATCAAAATAATTTGAAATTTGAAAATTAATTAATGAAGAAAACTGTTAGAAAGAATTAATGTTTGCAAAAATTATTCAAGAAATTGTTGAAGAAATTATTGGAGGGCTGTATTTTGAAGTTACCTGTGTTAAGAGTAGGAGGTCTGATCCCGAAGTATCCGATCATCCAGGGCGGGATGGCTATTAGAATTTCCACTTTTCAGCTGGCTGCGGCTGTGGCCAACGCTGGTGGAATAGGGATTATTGCTGCGACGTCTTTGGATGAAACTGAGTTAAAAGGTGAAATCAGGAAGGCCAGGGAGAAATCCAAAGGAATCATCGGAATAAATATTATGTTTGCAGCAACGCGTTTCAAAGAACTTGTCTGCGCTGCGTTGGAAGAAGGCATTGACCTGATTATCCAGGGAGCCGGTTTTTCCAGGGATATTTTTCGCTGGTGCGCTGAGGCAAAAACCCCTTTAGTCCCGATTGTATCGACGGCCAAGCTTGCCAGGATTTCTGAAAGCTTGGGAGCGGCAGCGGTCGTAGTAGAAGGGAAAGAAGCGGGAGGACATCTCGGAACAGATCAGTCCATGAGAATTCTTGTTCCTGAGGTCAAGGCGGCTATTTCTATCCCGGTCATTGCGGCAGGAGGCATTGTGGATACGGGAGATTTACAGGAGGCGTTTAGCCTTGGTGCTGACGGCGTGCAAATGGGGATCCGTTTTGCAGCCAGTGAAGAGGCGAACGGAGCACCGGCCCTCAAAGAAGCTTATCTGAGAGCAACGGCAGAAGATATTGTCATCATTCAAAGTCCCGTCGGGCTGCCCGGGAGAGCAATCCGAAATAAATTTACAGATGAAATCCTTTCGGGGAAAGTAAAATCCCCACAAATATGTGAGGGCTGTTTAAAAAAATGCACAGCAACTTTTTGCATAAAGGAGGCCTTGATCAATGCTCAACAGGGTAATTTGGATCAGGGACTGATTTTTTCAGGACAATATATTGAAAAGATAACTGAAATCCTACCTGCAGGGAAAATGATCAGTGATTTGGTTAAAGAATATGAGGAAATTGAGGAAATGTGATCATTTAAAGAAGAGGATGGAAACCATCCTCTTGATCAGTACTAGAGTCTTCCACCGTTGTTCACCATGTTACTTTCGGCAAATTCAATCATCTTTTTAACCATATTTCCACCGATTTTTCCGCCAATTTGACCGCCAATCCGGCCGGCATCCCTTGATGTGATGTCTCCGTTATATCCCTTGTTTAACTGGATGCCCAATTCATTGGCTACTTCATATTTGGCGTTGTTCAGATACTGCGCATATTCCTGCGGTCCGCTGTTCATGATACCCAACTCCTTGGAAACTTCATATTTTAGTTGATTCAAATCAGAATTTGATTTTCTCCCCAAACTAAATCACCTCTTTATATTTTTCTTATTTTAGTTTGTTCAATTCTACAACACAAATACGATGAAATGTTTTGCTATTCAGGCAAAAAAATGACAAATCTTTTTATGAGGAAGAATTACAGAAGAAGATAAAACAATGAAGAAAATAAAACAAAGGAAAAAAATGCAAAAAATATAAGAATGATATGAATGTGCAGACAACCTTTTTCTTTGCCTGGCCGGATAAAAAGCATAATCCATCTCCTTACTGCATAAAAAAATGATATAGACTGTCTGGATTTTATTTGGAAAGGAGTTTCGAATCATGCAAGTTGCGCTCCCTTTGGCAGAATCCAATCAGCCCACCTTCGTTCCAAAACAGGTGATTGGCCTAACAGCACTTCTACTGGCCGGAACTGCCGTAGTCCCCTCAAATCCTTATGCCCTGCAGGAAATTGCCTCCTTGCGTACTAAGATTACGGCAGCTCCTGCTAAAACGGTTGACGAAAGCCCTATGCAGACCGACAATATTAGAATCATGGAGGAAAAAGCTGGCGAGAGCAGCTTTTCTTGTGTAAATGTCAGTACCCTTTCCCTCATAGAAGCAAGCAAAGAAAAAGCAGAAATTCAGGCCGGTATCGTAGCTTCGGTACTAAACTGGAATGGGACTGCCTATAAATGGGGCGGCCGGTCGAGATCCGGTGTCGACTGTTCAGGGCTGGTTCAAAGAGTATTTCTTGAGAATGGAATTCAACTTCCAAGGACATCGTATGAACAATTCAGAGAGGGGGTCGGAATACCCAAAACAAGATTAGAACCTGGTGATCTGATCTTTTTTCATACCAACGGAGCCGGAGCAAGTCATGTTGGAATCTATCTCGGTGATAACAAGTTTATTTCTGCGGCCAAGCATTGCGTTCAGGTTTCTTCACTGGATGAACGTTACTGGGCGGAGCATTACCGGGGCAGCAGAAGAGTGATCGCATGACACTGAGGACAGTCAGCTGCCAAGTATGTTGATTCAAAAGACGGATTCTTGACAGAAGAATCAATAAACTCTATAATCAAAATAACCTAAAATTTAGGCAAATCGCTGCAAGGGAAGGTATTACCTCTCGTCTCCATGGGGATGGGAGGTTTAGTTTATTTCAGATACTGGGGGTAGAGTCAGATGAAGATTTTGGTGAATAACAAAGTGGCAGAGGCTGGAATTCAACTGCTGCGTGAAGAACATGACGTGGATACATATTGTACATTATCTCAGGAAGAACTGATCAAAATGATTCCGAAATATGATGCTCTGGTCATCAGAGGCGATACGATTGTCAGCAGTGAAGTCATTGAAGCCGGCAGGAATTTGAAAGTAATCGGAAGGGCTGGTCTGGAAGTTGAGCATATCGATATTCAGGCAGCCACAAAGCAGGGGATTGTTGTCCTGAATGCCCCTCAGGGCAACAGTGCTTCTTCCATTGAATATACCATCGGGATGATCCTGGCTCTGGCCAGAAGGATTCCTCAGGCTTATTCCTCTGTCAAGCGCGGAGAGTGGCAAAGACAGAAGTTCCTAGGAATGGAGCTGAAAGAAAAGGTCTTGGGCATCATCGGCCTGGGGCGGGTCGGCATGGGCGTGGCCAAGCGGGCCAAAGCGTTCGATATGAAAGTGATTGCCTATGACCCGTTTTTAAGTGATGATAAAGGCAGAGAGCTGGGGATTGAGCTGGTGGATCTGGATGAGATCTTAAGTAAAGCAGATTACCTGACACTGCATATTCCGGCGACAGTTGACACGCGCAATCTGCTGAATAAAGATGCGTTTTCCAAAATGAAAAAGGGCATCAAGATTATTAACTGTGCCAGAGGCGGAATCATTGATGAGGAAGCTTTGATCTGGGCACTGCAGGAAGAGATTGTGTCCGGGGCAGCTTTGGATGCGTTTGCTGAAGAACCTCTTCAGCCAGATCATCCGCTGGTGAAGATGGAGAATGTGGTCTGCACTCCCAGGATTGCCTCCCGGACGCAGGAAGCTGAAAACGAGGTTGCGGTTTGCGC
This sequence comes from Dehalobacter sp., assembly GCF_030063005.1. Lineage (NCBI taxonomy): Bacteria > Bacillati > Bacillota > Clostridia > Eubacteriales > Desulfitobacteriaceae > Dehalobacter > Dehalobacter sp. The sequence goes on along the minus strand of NZ_JAPDHR010000001.1, from coordinate 73,369 downwards.
AGCCCGCGGCGTGCTCGCTGCGCTGAGATCCGAACCGGTTTCAACTTCACTGAATATTCCGCCTGTATCAAGAGATGTCATGAATATGATCAAGCCTTACCTTCACTTGATGCAAAAAATGTGTGTTCTGGCTGTCAAACTGACTGAAGGAAGAATAAAAAACATTGAAGTCCGCTATAATGGAGATATCAGCACTGCGGATACCAAAATGCTGACGTTGGCAGCCATAAAAGAGGTCTTAAATCCAATCCTTCAGGAAGAGGTCAATATTGTCAACGCGCCTGAAGTTGCGAAAGAACGCGGCATAACCGTCAAGGAGATCAAAAGCAAAGAGGCACAAAGCTTTGTTGATCTGATCAGCATTACCGTTAAAACTGATTTGACTGAGCATAAGGTAGCAAGTACGCTTTTCGGCAAAAGTGAACAGCGGATTGTGGAGATCGACGATTTCAGGGTTGAAATAGATCCTTCGGGATGGTTCCTGCTTATCTCACATGAGGATTATCCGGGAATGATCGGCAAAGTCGGGACTGTATTGGGTGAGCATAACATCAACATTACCAGTATGCAGGTTGGCAAAATCAGTTCCATGAGCAGAAACATTATGATTGTTGGTATTCAAACCGAAGCCGATTCGGAAGTCATCGGCAAATTGAAAGAGATTAAGGGAACCGAAAATGTTGAAGAGATTTTCTTCAATAAATATCTGTCCTAAGGGGAGATCGGCATGAGCATCAAGTTTGGCACGGCCGGAGTGCCTTTGTCTTCCGCGGAAACATCCACCGAGGCCGGAATCCTAAGAATCAGGGAACTTGGAATGGATGCGATGGAAGTCGAGTTCGTTCACGGGGTCAGAATGAAGGAAGATAAAGCGTTAAAGACCGGGGGAACTGCGAAAAAAGAACGCGTATCCCTGTCTTGTCATGCGCCTTACTATATCAACCTGAACTCCAGTGAAACGGAAAAAATTGAGGCAAGCAAAACAAGGATTATTCATACTGCCAGGATTGGCAGGATACTTGGGGCCGGAAGCATCGTCTTTCATCCGGCATTTTATTCCGGGGATACTTCGGCTACCGTCTTAGCCAGAGTAGTCAAAGAACTCAGCGATGTCCGGCAGGAACTTGATCAGGAAGGCAATCAAGTCATCCTGAGGCCTGAAACGACAGGCAAACCCTCCCAGTTTGGCGATCTCGGTGAAACGATCAAAATAGCGCAGGAGGTTCCGGGTGTATTGCCCTGTATTGATTTCAGCCATCTGCATGCCAGAGCCAATGGTCAATTCAATAGCTATGACGAGTTCTGCGCGATTCTTGAGCAGACAGCCGAAGGGCTTGGTGAGAAGTGGACAAGCAATGCGCATTTCCATATTTCCGGGATTGAATATGGTCCGAAAGGCGAAAAGAGACATCTCGTTTTGCAGGAAGCTGACCTGAAATACCGGGAAATCCTTAAAGCCTGCCTGAGCTTTGGCATCCAGGGAACCGTGATTTGTGAAAGTCCGAAGCTTGAGGAGGATGCTCTGATCCTGCAAAAGACCTATCAGGAGCTAAAGGCGGAGCATTAACGAAGAATTTATTTGACCGTTTTGATAGGCTTAATTGCTTATAGGCAGACATATTGAAGAACAGAACTTAGGACGCTTACAGCCGTTTAGGGTATCCCCTGGACGGCTGTATTGTTTTGTTCACCTGCATATTGTTTTTTGAATCCAGGTTAATGTATTCTTTTGGACTTATGCAGAATACCACTATGATGATCAAATTTTGTTGAAAATAGATAAATAAGCGCAATAGCATTTACATATATTTGATAATATGGCAATATATGAGATATTGATATTTATTGGAGGTGATATATGTAATATTAAAGAATTTAATCAAAAAGCAATTTTTTAAGGAGGAGAATAAAATGTTTAAAGCAAAAAGGATGTTATGTCTTGTTCTGAGCTTATTAATGTTGATTTGTTTTACTATACCGGTTTATGCAATCGAGTCAACAAATAAAGTTATTCAACTTTCGCCAGATGCACAAACAGAAAAAATACTGGATAATGTTGAATTAATTATTAACACAGACAGTGCAACGTTAACTGTAAAGGATCATAAAGAGAAAGATGCAGGGCTAGAATCTTATACCGTTACCATTGACAAAGAAAATAATACGTATAAAGCTAGGAAAGCAACAGGTAAAGAATTAGAAAAAATTACAAGCACAATTGAAAGGAACAGTCCTTCTTCTAAGTCTTGTTTATCCAGTCGAGGATCATATTCTTTAAGAGTTGCTGCAACAACATTTGATCCTCCTGGGTATGTTCTATGCCAAACTTATAATGAGTTATATTGGTATAATGAAGGGACTACTAGTTATTTACAAAGCAGATATGAAGACTATTATGCGGCTAATCCATCACCTCCTGGTACACATTGGTACTGTAATGGTCTTTATTGGACAGGCTTAAGTCAGGGGGTGCCTTCAGTAACTAGCTCAAATACTGCTGATTTTTATAACTGGGACTTCATGTTACCTAATTATGCAACATATGTAAACCATAGCATAACTTGTCAAGGTGGTTGGAATGGGAGTGCTTATTATACGGCTTCAACTACAAGGAGTGGAGAGGATTATTTTTTATTAAGCTTTAATTACACGACATATTAACTTTGGGTTTAATTGATGTATCTAAATATTTTACCAAAAACCTTCATTTATTGGAGGTTTTTGAATATAAACAATTGTTTAATTAATATTTCTTTCGGATTCAGCATTGAGTAAACTGATCGTAACAGAGTTGTTAAAACCGTGGTCTTGAATCATAAGAAAATTATTTGATTCAATGTCGGCTATTCACGACAATATTGGAGTATAATCAATTAACATTTTTTTATTTTTCTTTTCAATTTACGAGGAGGTAAGTCTATGAAGTTTCCCTCTTATCGAATACAAAGTAATTATTATCAGAAAGTTGGAGCTTTATTTGGAATTTGTGGCTCGGTAATATCTATTACATTATGGGTATTTATTATCTTTTTTGCGAAAGGACAACATACTTCGAAGCTATACATAATAACCCAAATTCTACCTGGGATTGTAGGGATAGTATCTTCTGTTTTGAAAAAAGTATGGCCTTTAATCATAGTATTCTTAATCTTATTGCCATTAGGTTTATACATGACAATGACCCCTAGTATTTTTAGGTATTTTGGATTAGCTCTAGCTTTTTATCTGTTCTCGATTATATTACTATTGGCTGGAAATAGGATAAGAAAGAAAAAGTTACCTGAATTTGAAGATCAAGATATCGTAATAGAACAAAATAACGATGATATTCATTAGAAATCTTGACTTAGGGAAATAATGTAATTCCGACTATACCGCACCCCGTTGTCAAGACACATTTTGAAAATCTAAGGGAACACTGATTTAATCGACTGTGTCGCAGAAGAATAGTAAATTCAGGCGGAGGTGTTAGCAAATAATTTAATAAACCTAATTATCAAAATCAACTAACCGATGAAAGCATACACTATAGATCAGTACCAGATGTTTCATTTTTTGGTGATGCCTCTAAAGGTGTAACTATATATTGCAGTAAATACGTAACAGTGAAAGTTATGCAGCGTCCCCTTTGGCGTTTACGGATGGCCTAATGCTGCGGCCATGGATGCTTTTGCAATGTTTTGCTCCTTACAGCGTCTTACATGGAATGAGTCCACTAGGACCAGTTTGAATACAGCCGATGTCATACTGCACATTAATAATTGTAATGTATATTTGACATTTATTAATATATATATTATTCTTATCTTGGAGGCGATGACATGGGTAGAAACATTAAAATCAAGGTTGCCCGCGCGGAGCTGGATATGACACAAAAGGCTCTGGCAGAGCAAGTTGGAATATCAAGGCAAACGATGAACGCCATCGAACAGGGCGAATATAATCCGACGATCAAGCTGTGCCGCGCCATCTGCAAAGCGCTGGGGAAAAGCCTGGATGAACTGTTTGGAGAGGAGAATGAAAATGCCTAAAAACCTTCTGGATGAAATGCAGGAACAAAGATTACTGAAAATAGAGCATTACGGTGTATGGTTTTGCTTTTGGGCGCTGGGGGTGGCAATCATTGTTCAACAATTGTTGGGTTTGCCGTTTGTCCAATATGCTGGGGAGATGATCATTTTCACGATCCTTGCTGTGTATCTGCTGGTTAGCTGCCTGAAAGCGGGGATATGGGACCGTCATTTGCGGCCCACGCTCAAAACGAACCTGATCATCAGCACGATTACGGCGATCGTGTTCAGCTCGGTAGTGACAGTCATGAAATATATCAGATATGAGGCTTGTCGCGAAAACCTATTTCTAACGTTGGGGATATTTGTCATTATAGCTGTTCAACTCTTTATTTTATGCTTTATCGCCTTGTGGCTGACCAGCCGCATTTATAAGAAAAGAAGAAATTGCTTGGAGGATAACTGCGAAATAGAGAAAAATGATCGATGAAATTACAGCCCGTAGATAGATTGTAAATTAAAACGACCCGTCTTCATTCCCGAACACTTCAGATAAATCATGAGCGTTTTCAGGCAGCATGTCAATCCCCAGCTTTTCCCTCAATACCTCCCGCATGTTCTGCACAGACATCGGCTCGTCTTTTTTCCCTAATTGGAAAAGCCAGCTGGGAAACCCGATGACTTTTCTGGCGAATTTTGGGCCGAACATTCTCCGGTACTCCGGCAGACCGGCCGCTACCTGAACAACGACAGCGTCCGCCGCGATTTCCCAGCCTGAAGTATCTGAAGCTTCTGGGATGTGCTCATACGCTTTGTCCATCCTATATAAATGATACTCCAGCCTGGGACCGGCCCAGTAATAGGCCTGGATAAAATCCTCTGCTTCGAAGCCGCAACCCGGCAAGTCCGGGAAAATAACCATATATTTGCCACTTATTTTATCTGGCTCAATAATGGCCGGGAAAACATATTTGCTCTTCATCTTCCACCATTCTTTACTGCGCATCTCCGCCGGGGTGAGCTTGCCTGCTCCACGTCTCGTCTTTAAGCCATACATTTAGAAGATCGTGAACTTTATTCTTATAAATGATGTACGCCTCCTTGTCACTAGGGGCGATCTGGAGCAGCTTATGCTTTACTTCCTTCATGGTTTGATCCAAGTTTTCACAGAGGAAGGCGATATGGTTGGCCCTGACTTTGAGCGACGTATTAATAAAGTTTGTTTTCATTCGCTCGTAGCCCTTGGCGGCTGAGCTTTTTTGGAGCGATTCCAGCGAATCATTCAGCTGTCTGGCCGTTTTAGCGAGTTCTTCTTTGGACGTCTTGACGTTCTCCAATTGGACCTTTAGATTGGCGAGTTCCGCTGTCAGCCCGGTGATGATACCGCTTTGGTCTTCCAATGCTTTCTGGAGATCTGTGTTCTCCTGCAGGGCTAGGTCTTTTTCCTGTAAGGCCTGGTCTTTTTCTTGCCGGGCCTGCGTCCGTTCCTTGACCGCTTTTCTGAGTTCCTGATTCGTCATGCCTTCGACATCCAGATCGACGATGAATTGCGCCCGTTCCTCCTTCGGGATACCTAAAAGAAGCACCGCCTGGCTGTAGTTCAAATTCGGATCCGGATCCGAATTTGAGGAGGTAAGCTGTCCGGCTCCGTACTCTGTGAAGATACGCATCAGTTTATTGGCCCGGCTCTGGGAGAAATCGACCGACTCCTCCAGCCACTTGCCCCATTCTCCATGCTTAAGCAGGCCCTTGGCCTCCGTCAGCCGCCTTCCAATCTCGACAGCGGCGGCAAGGTAGATCCTCTCCGTCTGGTATTTGATCATGTTAATTTCAGCCGCAATGACATGCGGCGTGCGTTCGCTGATGATATCTGTTGCTGTATTAGATACTGGATTAGTTACTGAATTAGTTATTGGATTAGTTACTGGATCAGTCATGATATCCACACTCCTTGGGGCTGATTTCACTCATAGGATACGTGGCCAGGCTTAAAAGTGTGACAAGCTCAGTCGTCAGACTTTTTATTTTAGGAAAGTACCTTTTTTATTTCCCCAAATCTTTAACATTGGACAATCTTTCTCATAGTATATAAGGTCGGGAACGAACAAGCCCGGCTTATCATACTGTTGAAGGGAGGGATGAACCATGGCAGTGACAGAAATAACGTTGGATTCGATCGTGTCAACAAAATACCAAACCGGGACTTTGCCGGCAGGCGGCCCGGTGACCCAGAAGAAAAGCCTGAATTATGTGAAGCCTACTGCCACGAGTCAAGACATCTATGATGTTGTAGCGGCTCTATCCAGTCTGAGCCAGTATCCGCTGCTGAATGTTGTGCTCAGCAAAAACTGGGAGCTTACGAATGAATAAGCAGCGGGAAATCTATCTGAAAGACTAGCTAGCTAAAGTGTGAATGCCAAGGCGATTGTCAAGGCAAATCTTTAGGAGGTGATTGAAATCGCGATTATTACAAGCAAGGTGTTAAAGCTAACGTTTCTTACCACCGGCGGCAAATCCTTCATTATTTCCGTCCCCCAGCCGAGGGAGAACCTGACGCTGGCTGAGGCCCAAACCGTGATGGAAACGGTTATAGCTAAAAATATAATTAACAGCTCCAGCGGTGAACTGGCCGCGATACGGGATATACGGGTGATTGACATGACTACTAACGATCTATACGATCCACCGGTAGCGTAAGCAATTTACCCATAGAAAAGGAGGCGCCTTTTGAACTGTACCCAGTTCTTAAGGCGCTGCCCCTTTCTTCGTTCTCTTCATTCCCAAACATCCCAGATAAATCATGAGCGGCCAACTTACCCTCGTTGATATCCTGGATGGACAAAATGATACAAAATGAATGCTTTAGGCAGGAAAAATATGGAATATGTAGAATCGCTGTTGTTGGAGGGATCATGATGAGGATAATTCAGGAAAAAATCTTTCGAGCAAGTATTTTGACCATTTCAGGGATAGGTAGTCAAAGACTGCGTCAGCTGATAGCCTATTTTGGGAGTGCTGCTGAAGCTCTGGAAGCGCCTGCCGGTGCTTTTTCCGAGTTAGTCCATCTCGTTTGGGTGCAAGAATTTCTGCAGCACAGAGCAGAACTTGATCCTGGAGCGTTTCAGGAAAGACTTCGGAGGGAAGGTATATCCTTGGTTATGCCGGGAGAGTCAGCGTACCCATATTTACTGGCCGAGTGTCCGGATGCGCCTGCCGTGTTGTTTTACAAAGGTGTGCTTCAGGCTCAGCAGGAGGGAATAGCGGTAGTGGGTGCGAGAAAGGCTTCATCCTATGGCAAAGCGGCGGCATCTTTTTTAGCCGGCGGGATTGCCGGAGAAGGTTATGCTGTGGTCAGTGGTCTGGCCCGAGGCATTGACACGGCGGCGCATCAAGGGGCGCTTGAAGCTGGTGGAATCACGTGGGCCTTTATGGCCGGAGGACTCGATACGATCTATCCACACGAAAATACGAAGCTCGCAAATTCCATCATTGAAAAAGGCGCACTATTAAGTGAGTATCCACCGGGTATTCCGCCCGAGCCAGGACAGTTTCCGGCCAGGAACAGGCTGATCAGCGGTTCGTCCCGCGGCGTCATTGTGGTCGAAGCAGCTGAAAAAAGTGGCGCGCTGATTACAGCTGACTGTGCCCTGGAACAGGGACGGGAGGTGTACGCTGTTCCAGGTCCGATCTTCAGCGAGCTAAGCCGGGGAACACATCAGCTGCTGCGGATGGGCGCAAAAGTAACGGAGGACATGAGGGATGTACTGAGCGAACTGGCTCCGTTCACACCCGAAAGCAGGCTAGCAGAAGTTCCAGCATGTCTAGAAGGAATGACTCGGGTAAGGTCTAAGGGAATGATGCAAACAGAATCGAAATGGGCTGAAATCCTGGGGTGCTTAAGCGATGTCCCGCTGCATATTGACCGGTTGGCTGTCTTATGCCGGCTTCCGGCTCAGGACATTGCACTGGGACTGCTGGAGCTCCAGCTTGCCGGAGAGATTTTGCAGCTGCCAGGCCAGCATTATGTCCTTCAACGTTAAAAATGCTATTCATTTTTATAATATTTTGTTTTACCATTGTGGTTTTGAAAATAAATGGTATAATTTGTGTTGCTATTTTTTTTAAGGGTTAAATCAGAAACGATGCATAGGATTAAGGAAGATAAATTCGTAATATTAATCAAATTTTAAACAATATAGATACAATAGAATTACATTGAGAGAAATCATGAGGTGAAGCATGTCGAAAACTTTGGTTATCGTTGAATCCCCGGCCAAGGCAAAATCTATCAGCAAATTCTTGTCTAAGAATTATACGGTCAAAGCTTCCATGGGGCATTTGCGGGATTTGCCAAAGAGCCAGATCGGGGTTGATGTCGATCATAATTATGAGCCGAAATACATTGCAATCAGAGGACGCGGCGATTTGGTCAAAGAGCTTAAAGCTGCAGCTAAAACTGCCGATCGTGTTTTGCTGGCGTCCGACCCCGACAGGGAAGGTGAAGCGATTGCCTGGCACTTGACGCACTTGCTCGGTCTGAATCCCGAAGAGTTGAGCAGGATCGAATTTCATGAAATAACAAAACCAACGATTCAAAATGCCGTAAAGAATCCCCGTAAACTGGATATACATCTCGTAGATGCCCAGCAGGCGCGCAGGGTTTTGGACAGACTGGTGGGCTACAAATTAAGCCCGCTTCTGTGGCGGAAAGTTAAAAAAGGTTTAAGTGCCGGACGTGTTCAATCTGTTGCGGTCAGAATGATCTGTGACAGAGAAGAAGAAATCCGCAACTTTGAACCGGAAGAGTACTGGACTCTGGATGCGGATTTTTTGTGTCGGGGCGGCAGTTTTGTTGCCAAACTGCTTCATAAGCAGGGCAAAAAGATGACAATTTCGAGCCGCGAGCAGATGGAAGAAGTATTGCAGGAACTCCGGGCGGCCGCATTCACGGTCGGAGAGGTGAAAACGAAGGAAAAACGAAAACAGCCGGCACCTCCTTTTACGACCAGCAGTCTTCAGCAGGAGGCCTACCGCAAATTAAACTTTACACCTAAAAAGACGATGATGCTGGCCCAGCAGCTCTATGAAGGACTTGATCTCGGGAAGACCGGTACGGTCGGATTAATTTCGTATATGCGTACGGACTCTGTCCGGATCGCCGACACTGCACAGGAAGAGGCCAAAGGTTTTATCATCGAGACTTACGGCGAAACCTATTATCCCGAGGAGCCGAGGAAATTTGCCAGCAAAGGCCGGACCCAGGAAGCGCACGAGGCAATCAGACCGACATCCGCTCTCAGAACGCCTGAATCCGTCAAAGGCTTTCTCGGACGAGAGCAGTTCAAGCTTTACCGGCTGATCTGGGACCGTTTTGTCGCCAGTCAGATGAGTGCGGCGGTTTATGATACGATTACCGTAGACGTTCTGGCCGGTGATTACCTTTTAAGAGCCAATGCTTCAGCCGTGAAGTTTCCGGGATATCTCACTGTCTATGAAGAAAGCACCGATGAACCGGAAAAACTGGATAATGAGGAAAACTGCTTGAAAGGAGATCTCGCCATCGGGCAGAAGCTGCAGTTAAGGCAGCTTCAGGAGAAGCAGCATTTCACCGAACCCCCGGCGCGTTTTACTGAGGCAACCTTGGTCCGAAAAATGGAGGAAGAGGGGATCGGGCGTCCGAGTACGTATGCGCCGACGATTGAAACGATTCAAACGAGGGGCTATGTAGCAAAGGAAGACAAGAAACTTGTTCCAACCGAACTAGGTGAAATTGTGATTAACTTGCTGAAAGAGCATTTTCCGGATATTGTCGACCAGGAGTTTACAGCCAACATGGAGGAGAAACTTGACGATATCGAAGACGGAAAATCGGATTGGAAGAAAATTGTCGGAGAATTTTACGGCCCGTTTGCCGAGACACTTGATAAAGCTGAGCAGAAGATCGGCAAAATCAAAGTTGAGGATGAAGTTTCAGATGAGGTCTGTGAACTTTGCGGCAGGAATATGGTCATCAAGATGGGACGGTTCGGAAAGTTTTTGGCTTGCCCTGGTTTTCCTGACTGCCGGAATGCGCGACCTTTACTCGAGGAAATCGGCGTGAACTGCCCGAAATGCGGAGAAAAACTTGTCGTCAGGAGATCGAAAAAAGGACGTAAGTTTTACGGCTGCAGCAAATACCCGGACTGTGATTTTATTTCCTGGGAGAAACCGGCACCTCACCCTTGTCCGGAGTGCGGCGGGGTAATGACCGAGAAAAGTACCAGAAAAAACAAAAAATATGTCTGCACCAATCATGACTGCAGGTTTACCGAAGAAATCAAGGAAACAGAATAAAAATAGAATCTAAGAACGATACTACACGACTAGGATGGGTACTATGGCAAAAGCGACAATCATTGGCGCGGGCCTTGCGGGGCCCGAAGCTGCCTGGCAGATGGCCCAGCGCGGGATTGACGTCGATCTTTATGAAATGCGTCCGCTGAAAAACACACCGGTTCATCAAACGGAACAATTTGCCGAGCTGGTCTGCAGCAATTCGCTGAGGGCTGCCGGCCTTGAAAATGCTGTCGGGCTGCTCAAGGAAGAAATGAGGCGTCTGAATTCGCTGATCATGGCGGCAGCAGACCAGACTTCTGTACCGGCCGGAGGGGCTTTAGCTGTTGACAGGAATCTTTTTGCGCAAATGGTTACCGATAAGATCTCCGGTCATCCGAATATTAATATCATCCGCGAGGAAGTGAAAGCGATTCCGGCGGACGAAAAAGTGATCATTGCCACAGGGCCGCTGACAACGGATGAACTTGCTGCGGATATTCTGCGACTGACCGGGAAAGAGGCGTTGTCTTTCTTTGATGCGGCGGCACCGATTGTCGATCTTGGGACCGTTGATCTGTCCAAAGCTTTTTGGGCATCCCGCTATGACAAAGGCGAGGCGGATTATCTGAATTGCCCGCTCAGCAAAGAAGCGTATGAAACTTTTTATGAGGCCCTGATTCAAGCCGAAGCTGCCGAGGTTCAGGGTTTTGAAAAAAATCTGGTGTTTGAAGGTTGTATGCCGATCGAGGTCATGGCTCAGCGCGGGCCCATGACGATGGCGTTCGGGCCGTTAAAACCTGTCGGGATTATGAACCCGCATACCGGTAAACAACCGTTTGCTGTTGTTCAGCTGCGGAAAGAAAATATCCAGGGAAGCCTTTTGAATTTAGTTGGCTTCCAGACGCATTTAAAGTGGAGCGAACAAAAACGCGTGTTCAGGCTGATACCAGGCTTAGAACACGCTGAGTTCGTACGTTACGGCGTCATGCACAGGAATTCGTTCCTGAATGCGCCTGAAGTCCTAAATGCTGATTTTAGCTGCCGGGTGAAACCGGATCTGTTTTTTGCCGGTCAGATTACAGGTGTGGAAGGCTATGTCGAATCAGCAGCCAGCGGGCTTTTAGCCGGATTGAATATGGCCCGCCTGCTGAATGGACAGGATACGCTTGTCTTCCCGCCTGAAACAGCGCTTGGCGGACTCGCCCGCCATTTAGAAGGCTCACCCAGTGTTCATTTTCAGCCGATGAATATGAACTTTGGTCTAATCACTCCTCTTGGAGAACGAATCAAAGGAAAACGGGAAAAAAACGCAAGGTTATCGGCAAGGGCGCTGCACGAGCTGGAAAGATTCATCGAAGAAAAACAACTCTAGAATAGGGTTTCAGAATAACGCTAACTCCAAAAAAGCTTATACTACTCCAGACAAGTCTCCGTAATGGATGTCCAGCGTCAAGCGGAGCATGGATTGCGCAGCGCGGCTTTTTGTGCCATGGATGGCACAACAGCCGAAAGCGGTCATCCATTACGGAGACTAACCCGAACCATAGGCTTTACGGTCTACTACATTATAAAACGGTCTACTACATTATAAATACGGGTGGTGAAACAGGTGCTGGCAGATAAGGCCCTTGATTTGTTCTCCGCTTACCTCAAAACCAGAAATTCCTCCGAACTGACGCTTGCCGCTTATCAGAGTGATATCATTCAGTTCATGGAATTCTCTGCCCATGAACTCGGAATTGAAACCGAAAGTCTTGAAGTTAACCAGATTGATAAATATATTGTCCGCAGTTACATTGGTCAGATGACGGAAAGGGAACTGAAAAGAAAAAGCATTGCTCGAAAAATCGCTGCAATGCGTTCTTTTTTTAAATTTCTCTGCCGTGAAGAAATTGTCAGCCAGAACCCTGTACAGAAAATTGCAACGCCCAAAGTCGGCAAAAATCTCCCGCGTTTTCTTTTCCAGGAGCATATGGAAAAGCTTCTGGAAGCTTCAAATCAGGATGAAAAGAACGGACTGCGCGACCAGGTGATTGTCGAACTGCTTTATGGTTCAGGACTTAGAGTAAGCGAGCTTGTCAACTTGAATAAACCGGATGTGGATCTTGATGGCAGCCTGATCAGGGTGTTCGGGAAAGGGAAAAAGGAGCGGATCGTTCCTTTGACGGAACCGGCGGAAGAGGCAATCAAAAGATACCTACTGCAGCGGGATGATCAACAGGAAGCGCTGATTTTAAACTACAAAGATATGCGGCTAAGTTCGCGCTCAGTGCGCCGGATCCTGGACAAACTGGAGAAAACCGCTAAGCTTAATCAGCATGTTCATCCGCATATGCTCCGTCATACATTTGCAACGCACCTGCTGGAGGGCGGCGCGGATTTAAGAAGTGTTCAGGAGCTGCTGGGGCATAAAAAATTGTCTTCAACCCAGATTTACACGCACCTGTCCAGGGAAAAACTTCGGAGCGTCTACCTGAAAGCTCATCCGAGAGCAAAATGAAGTAATATTTAGAATATTCATAAAAGCTACTGCATTTTTGAAAATTACCCTTGACTCTTCAGAAAATAATAAGTACACTGCAAATTGAGGGGGAACATATTCATGTTTCATGCAACGACGATTATCGCAATCAAAAAGGAATCAAAAGTGGCTATTGCAGGTGACGGCCAGGTTACCATGGGACAAGCGACAGTGATGAAGCATACGGCCCGTAAGATTCGCCGTTTGTATCAAGGAAAAGTCTTGGCGGGATTTGCTGGTTCTGTGGCCGATGCTTTTACGCTTTTCGAAAAATTCGAAGGAAAGCTCGAGGAATATCACGGCAATTTGCAGAGAGCGTCTGTGGAGTTGGCCAAAGAATGGCGGACGGACAGGATGCTCAGAAACCTTGAGGCATTGCTGATCGTGGCCGATAAAAATACGATTTTGCTGATTTCCGGCTCAGGGGAAGTCATTGAGCCTGACGACGGTATTGCCGCGATTGGATCAGGCGGGAATTACGCGCTGGCTGCGGCGCGCGCCCTGAATACACATACGGATCTTAACGCGGGAGAGCTTGTCAGGGAAGCCATGAAAGTGGCTGCCTCTATTTGTGTTTATACCAATGAAAATATTGTCGTGGAAGAACTGGAGGACGTGGACTGATGGAACAGCTTACACCAAAGGAAATCGTCGCCGAACTGGATAAATATATCGTTGGGCAAAAACAGGCCAAAAGAGCCGTAGCCATTGCCCTGCGCAACAGATACCGCCGCTCGCTTCTGCCTGCAGCCCTGCAGGAGGATGTTCTTCCGAAGAATATTTTAATGATCGGGCCTACGGGGGTGGGCAAGACAGAGATTGCCCGGCGCCTGGCTAAGCTCGTCAAGGCTCCGTTTACCAAAGTGGAAGCCACGAAGTTTACCGAAGTCGGCTATGTCGGCAGGGACGTTGAATCGATTATCCGGGATTTGACCGAGATCGCTTTACGCATGGTCAAAAGCGAAAAAATGCAAGAAGTTGAAGCTCAGGCTGAGGTGAACGCGGAGAAACGTCTTTTAACAATACTTGTCCCGGGCAAAAAGAAAGAATCATCCAATATTAATCCATTTCAGTATTTATTCAACCAGGATAATGAACCGGAAAAAGAAAGCCCTGCTTCTCCGGAAGTAGAAAAAGACAGGGAATTCCTCAAAGAAAAGCTTCAAAAAGGAGAGCTCGAGGAGCATACCCTTGAGATCGAAGTTGAAGAAAGTTCTCAATATACGGATATGCTTGGTGCTTCAGGCATGGAGCTCGGCGTCAACATTCAGGACATGATGGCCGGAATGTTTCCGAAGAAACGCAAAAAACGCAAAGTAACAGTCAAAGAAGCCCGCAGAATTCTAGCTCAGGAAGAGGCTCAGAATCTGATTGACCAAGATGAGGCGGTGCAGGAAGCCATTCGTCGGACAGAGCAGGAAGGCATTGTTTTTATCGACGAAATTGATAAGATTGCCGGCAAGGAATCTTCAGGCGGTCCTGATGTTTCCCGCGGTGGGGTTCAGCGAGATATTCTGCCGCTGATTGAAGGATCCACCGTAATGACCAAGTACGGTCCTGTCCGTACGGATCATATTCTGTTTATTGCTGCAGGCGCTTTCCACGTAGCGAAACCTTCCGATCTGATACCGGAACTCCAGGGAAGACTGCCGATCCGTGTCGAGCTGGAATCGTTGAGTGTTGCAGATTTTAAACGGATTCTGATTGAACCGCAGGCTTCACTGATTAAACAGTATGGCGCACTGCTCTCTACAGAGGGCATAGACGTCATTTTTTCCGAGAATGCGATTGAAGAAATAGCCCAGATCGCTTACAATGTCAACGCTTACACGGAAAATATCGGGGCACGGAGACTGCATACCATCGTCGAAAAAGTCTTGGAGGAGCTTTCGTTCGAAGCTTCAGAACTGCCGGAGGATTATTCCATCACCATTAACCGGGAGTATATCCAGAAACGGGTCGGCGATGTTGCGAAGAATCAGGATCTGTCAAATTATATTCTTTAAAAATCGTATTTGTTTCAAAATTATTAACATCCATATAGTTCAAGTTTTTGAGTTCTAAGTACCAAGAATAAGGGGGGTAACCTGTGGAAATTTTACTAGAAAAGACCAGGAAAATTAGCGGACTCATTCAGCGTGCTGCCGGAAAACCTGTGGATTTTGCCGAGATGGCCAAGGTACTGAGTCAGGAGATCGCTGCCAACTGTTATATTGTCGGACGCAGAGGAAAAATTCTGAGCTATAGCTTCATAGGAGATTTCCACTGCGGGGAAATGGAACAAATCGTTCTTCATACGGAAAGATTTCCGGAAAGCTACAATGAAGGTCTGCTAAAAACAACAGAAACAAAAGCAAACACAACGCAAGTTGCGAATGCCTGTGTATTCAGCAAACATCATGAGTGTGTTTTCGGCAATAAGATGACAACGGTTGTGCCTATCCTTGGAGGTGGCGATAGGGTTGGGACGCTCGTTCTGGCCAAGTTTGGCGAGCAGTTCCGGCCGGAGGATCTGATCCTTGCTGAATATGGCGCTACCGTGATTGGTATGGAAATCCTACGGGTCAAGGCTGAGTATGCAGAGGAAGAAGCACGCAAGAAAGCTGCAGTCCAAATTGCGGTGGGAACACTGTCTTACTCGGAACTCGAGGCAGTTGAGCATATTTTTGCTGAACTGGGCGGTGGCGAGGGGCTGCTGGTAGCCAGCAAAATTGCCGACAGGGTTGGCATTACCCGTTCGGTAATTGTCAACGCGCTGCGCAAGTTTGAATCAGCAGGCGTGATTGAATCAAAGTCTCTCGGAATGAAAGGCACGTATATCAAGGTTCTGAATGACTATCTGCTGGACGAGCTGGATAAGTACATTAAACGGCATCGTTAAAGAGAAGGGTAAATGATTATGGATGCGCAAGAATATGGTTACCGCATGAAACCTTTGGTAATTCCGGGAGTGCTATATATCATCCTATATCCGTTGCTGATCGGAGGGATACTGTTTTTGTATACCTTGCCAGAGCTTTATTTGCTGATCCTTTCCGGAATTTATGCAGTTTCGATTCTCTTGATCCTGTTGATCTGGTTGACGGCGAAAACGAAACGGATTGTTATTGATGATCAGGCGATCATCTTCCGGTCCTTGTTCCGAAAAAAGACATTTGAACCGAAAGATATCCGTAAAGCCTCATTCTTTTGGACCAAAAACAATGAAGAAATTGTGCTGCTTAAAGCCGGGAATAATAAAGTATATTACCTTACTGATCTTTATTTCCCCTATAATGAACTGCTTACAGATTTAGAGGAGTTTATCATCTCTCATAATATCCGGTCCAATCTGGCCGCCCATTACGGGATTAATTAAAGTTGCATTCGGGAGTAGGGTATGATATTCTATTCGCAGTGTGATTTTTTGGAGTACACACGCAGTGGGACTTAGCGTACAGGTTCTTTGCGCAAGCAAAGGGTACCAGGAATGAACCTGCGGAGGAAAAAAACAAATGAAGAGAGGAGGTGTAACACAATGGCTGTAATTTCTATGAAGCAACTCTTAGAAGCCGGTGTACACTTCGGGCACCAGACCCGCCGCTGGAATCCTAAAATGGCTCGTTACATTTTTACGGAGAGAAATGGTATCTATATCATTGACCTTCAGAAAACCGTTAAAAAAGTTGACGAGGCCTTCAATTTTATCCGGGATGCCGCAGTAAACGGCGGAACTGTGCTGTTTGTAGGTACAAAAAAGCAGGCTCAGGAATCTGTGAAAGAAGAAGCTGAACGTTGCGGCATGTATTTCGTTAACGAGCGCTGGCTCGGCGGAATGCTGACGAACTTCCAGACGATTCAAAAGAGAGTTCAGAGACTGCATCAGCTCGAAAGAATGGAAGCAGAAGGCGTTTTTGAAGTTCTTCCTAAGAAGGAAGTCGCTGCGCTGCGCCATGAAATGGGTAAGCTGGAAAGATTCCTTGGCGGCATCAAAAACATGAAAAAACTTCCTGATGTTTTATTCATCGTTGATCCGCGCAAAGAAAGAATTGCCGTTGCTGAGGCAAGAAGATTAAATATTCCGATCGTAGGAATTGTCGATACCAACTGTGATCCTGACGAGATCGATGTTGTGATTCCTGCCAATGATGACGCGATCCGGGCTGTAAAACTGCTCACCGCGAAAATGGCTGATGCCATCATCGAAGGACAACAGGGAAGTCTTGACAATACCGAAGAAGTTGAAGAGAGCAATCAAACCGAAGACGAAGAATAGTTAATAAAACAGGGTGAGATTGGGGTATGTTCTTCATGACTTACCCTGTTTTTATATGTGTCGTGAAGTATTCAATAAAGGAGGGTTACCGTATGGCTGAAGTTACTTCTTCTCAGGTGAAAGAACTCAGGGAAAGAACCGGAGCCGGAATGATGGACTGCAAAAAGGCATTGACCGAATGTAATGCCGATATGGACAAAGCGATAGATTTCTTAAGAGAAAAAGGGCTGGCTGCTGCTGCGAAAAAAGAAGGACGAATTGCTGCCGAAGGGACTGTAGAAGCCTACATTCATGGGGGCGGTAGAATTGGTGTTTTGCTCGAATTAAACTGCGAAACCGACTTTGTGTCCCGTGGAGATGAATTTAAGCAGCTGACTAAGGATATTGCGATGCAGATCGCCGCAGCTAAACCGCTTTATGTCAATAAAGAAGATGTTCCGGCTGACGTTGTTGCCCATGAAAAAGAAATATTTAGGGCTCAGGCATTGAATGAAGGGAAACCGGAAAAAATCGTCGACAAGATGGTTGACGGTCGCATAGAGAAGTTCTATAAGGAAGTTTGTCTTGTAGAACAGCCTTTTATCAAGGACCCCGATGTTTTAGTCAAAGACCTGATCATGGCTAAGATTGCCAAGATCGGTGAGAAAATAGCTATTCGCAGATTTACCCGCTATGAGTTGGGTGAAGGAATTGAAAAGCGCCAGGATAATTTTGCCGATGAAGTCATGAAAGAAATAAATCGATAAGAGAACACTTCGGTGTTCTCTTTTTTAGGGGGATCAGAAAGGTTCATTGCTTTCTATTATATCTAAGTGCAGCGGACAAGAGGATTTTTATCTTTGGTGTAGAAATAAACTAAGTACGGAGGTTCGTTTATGACAGATGCACGTTACCGCCGCATAGTGTTGAAACTAAGCGGAGAAGCACTTGCCGGGGAGCAGGGTTTTGGAATTGCGCACAGCATGCTGGAGTCTGTTGCCAGACAGATTTCTGAAGTTCAGAAGCTTGGTGTGGAAATGGCACTGGTCGTTGGCGGAGGAAATATTTGGCGGGGCATCGCCGGGAGTTCTCAGGGAATAGACCGGACAACTGCTGATTATATGGGAATGCTCGCTACTGTAATGAATGCCCTAGCGCTGCAGGATGTTCTGGAACAACACAATATTGTCACGAGAGTATTGTCGGCGATTGAGATGAGGCAGGTAGCAGAACCTTATATCAGAAGAAGAGCGATCCGCCATATGGAAAAGGGCCGTATTATCATTTTTGCAGCAGGGACAGGCAATCCCTATTTTTCGACAGATACGACGGCGGCTTTGCGGGCTGCGGAGATTGAAGCAGACGTTATTTTAATGGCCAAACAGGTTGACGGCGTATTTGACAGTGATCCGATGAAGAATCCTGATGCCAAAAAATTTGAAAGACTGACCTATCTTGATGTGCTCAGCAAAGGGCTGGGTGTGATGGACTCGACAGCAACTTCGTTGTGTATGGACAATGACATTCCAATCATTGTTTTTAACTTGAAAGAAAATGGCAATATTATTAAAGCACTTAAGGGAGAACCGATAGGTACCTATGTAGGGAGGTAACGAAAAATGCTCAATGATTTTCTGAATGACGCTGAAGAAAAAATGCATAAAACAGAGGAGGTACTCAAGAAGGACCTCGCATCTGTCAGGGCAGGAAGGGCGAATCCGGCAGTTCTGGACAAAGTTTCTGTTGATTATTACGGGACTCCTACCCCGATTAACCAGCTGGCCAATGTCTCAGTTCCTGACCCACGGATGATCACCATTCAGCCCTGGGATAAATCTTCGATTAAGGATATTGAGAAGGCGATTCTTAAATCCGATCTTGGACTTACGCCTTCGAATGACGGCATGGTCATCAGGCTAAATATTCCGCAATTGACAGCGGAACGCCGTGCAGAGATTGTCAAGACGGTTAAGAAGAAAGCGGAAGATGCTAAGGTTGCTGTCCGGAATATCAGACGGGAGCTTATTGATGATATAAAACAGCTCGAGAAGGACAAAACTGTCTCTGAGGACGATTCTAAAAAAGGACAGGAAAAAGCGCAGAAACTTACCGATAAAACTGTGAAGGATATTGACGAGATCCTCGAGAAAAAAGAAAAAGAAATTATGGAAGTGTAGCGTGTTGCGCTGGCTCGGAAAAAAGTGGGACGACGTTGAAGGGGAATTGACACAAGAAAGCGCGAATTTCTGTTATGAGATAACCAGCCCTGTAGGAAAGGCTGTTCCCTGTGGAGATTTACGTGTGGCCAGAATAAGTTGTACCAATGGTTATTTGAAATTTATTCTAATCCATGATAGATTTATAAGGTAGTTTTTTATTTGGCCCCCTACGGAACAGGGGGTCTTTCCGCAGCCGTTCCAGTATCTTGTCAGCTCTAAAATGCATGACATGGTACTAAGTACAGATATAAAGAGGAATGCTTGTGATAATGTGGAAAAAAGACAGTGGAGATGTTCAGCTGAAAAACATTGATATGAAAAGAATCCCTCGACATCTGGCAATCATTATGGACGGAAACGGAAGATGGGCCCAGCAGAAAGGATTGCCTCGTTCTGTCGGTCACCGGGCCGGAGTAGAAGCACTGCGGGAGGTCGTCAGGGGCAGTGATGAGCTTGGAATCAAATATCTGACCGTATATGCTTTTTCGACCGAGAACTGGAAAAGGCCGCAGTCGGAGATCGGGATTCTTATGTCGCTCTTGAAGGAGTATATCCGCAAAGAGCTTGCGGAGCTGCATGCGAACAATGTTAAGATATGCATTTTCGGGCAGGAAGAAGATATACCGAAGGATGTCCTGAAGGCTTATAACGAGGCTTGTGAAAAAACAAAGAACAATACCGGATTAGTGCTGAATGTAGCTCTGAATTACGGAAGCAGGATCGAAATCCTCAAAGCAGTCAAGGAAGTTGCGCAGGAGGTCCAAAGCGGAGCGTTGAATGTTCAGCAAATTACCGAGGAAATATTTGAAAAGCATTTGTATACGAAAGATTGTCCTGATCCGGAGCTTCTTGTCAGGACTTCAGGTGAAATGCGCTTAAGCAATTATCTGCTCTGGCAGGCCGCCTATTCAGAAATCGTGATTGTGAATGAATGCTGGCCGGATTTTAACAGAGCATTATTATTTGAAACGATTCGGATTTTTCAAAACCGGGAACGCAGGTTTGGCGGCGTAAAAGAAGGTTGAGGGATAGAAAATGGTTAAGAGAATCTTGAGTGCTCTGATCGGAGCCCCCCTTTTATTGGTTTTAACTTGGCTCGGAGGATGGTATTTGTCCATTGCTGTTGTGATTCTCGCTTTACTTGGACTTAAAGAGTTTTTGCAGATTGGACAAAAAGCCGGTTTAGTAAACAAGTTATGGCCAGCGGTCGTGTACAGCATCTTGTGGCTGGCTATTTTTCTTCTTGGCCGCACGGAATGGATGCTGCCGCTGGCGATCATATGGTTCATGCTGACATTTGGAAGTTATGCGCTGCGCTATCCAAATCAGTCTTTAGCGTCTTCAACGTATTATTTTCTGGCGCTGATTTATCCGGTCTTTCTGTTTACCTATCTCTACTCCTTAAGAGAATTTGGCGTTTCTTGGTGTTTTCTTGTTTTCTTACTGGTCTGGCTCACAGATACCGGAGCTTTTTTTGTCGGCAATACGTTTGGCAAAAGAAAGCTTGCCCCGAAAGTCAGCCCGAACAAGACAGTCGAAGGGGCTGTTGGCGGCCTGGTGATGGCTTTAGCCTGCGGTTTTGTTTTCTGGTTGATTACCAAGCAAGCAACGCTCCCGGCTATCCTTGTCCTGTCACTCTTGACCGGCATTGCCTCCCAGATCGGTGATCTTTTTGAATCCGCACTGAAACGGACTGCCGGGGTGAAGGATTCCGGCAGGCTGATCCCAGGCCATGGCGGTATCCTGGATCGCTTTGACAGCTTTTTGTTTGCGCTGCCATTGGTGTTTTTTTCTATTAACCTAGGATTGGTGGGATAAGCATGAACGATACGACCAAGAACTCCCTAAGGGTGAATCTGAACAGGTTGGTTATGATTGCAGCTGCATTACTCGGCCTGAAACTTTTTACCTATACGATCGTCGAGTTTTTCCCTGTCTTTGGCTCAACGCTTGGAACAGTGGTCTCGGCTCTGTTGCCCTTTATTTTGGCATTTATCATTTCTTTTCTGCTGGAACCGCTTATATTAAAACTGATTAATGTGCTCAAAATCAAGAGAACCTACGCATCTTTGGTTGTAGTTGTCCTGGTTTTAATTATATTTGTGCTGCTGCTGGTTTTGTTCGGGAGCCGGATATACCGCGAGTTAGCCGAATTATATACCGCTTTTCCGATGATTTATCAGCAGACCTTGGCAATGCTGACAGAAAAGATCGGCTTAGTTCAGCAGTTTATTCAGCTGAATCCTGAGATCAACAGTGCGATTCAGTCCAATATGGAAAAAATACTCGCGGCACTCCAGGTCATTCTTAAAAACGGCAGTCTTGGCTTGCTGAATTTTCTGGGTGCGCTGCCGGGCTTGATGTTTGTGATTGTGATTACAACTGTAGCAACACTGCTGACGAGCATGAGTTTTCCGGCCGTTAAGGAATGGCTGTTTGGCAGGGTAAAAGGGAAATATCTTGGCAAAACCAGACAAATTGCTGCAGACCTTGGTTCAGCACTGGTAGGATTCTTAAGAGCTCAGACCTTTCTTGTCTGCATCACATTCGCTGTGATCACAATTGGACTGTTGATCATCGGTAATAGCTATGCCTTTACGCTTGGCATTCTGGCCGGCCTGCTCGATCTGATACCGGTTATCGGACCGGCCCTCATATTTATCCCGTGGATCCTGGTGCTGCTTTTTACCGGCAGTATTGCCTCAGCAGTCAAACTCTTGGTCATCTACCTTGCCGCTACAGTGATCCGGCAGGCCCTGGAACCAAAGATTTTGTCTCAAAATATCGGGCTGCATCCGCTAGCCACCCTGATGTCCATGTATATTGGATTGAATCTTTTCGGAGCAGTAGGACTGATCATCGGCCCCGCTCTGGTCGTCATGTATGAAGCCGTCAGGAAAGCCGGCTTTTTTAAGGGAGAGTAGCAAAGCTATTCTCTAACCTAGATAGATTATGTACTAGGTAGACCATCGCTATTTTTAAGTAAAACTTAAGCATGATGAATTAAGCTAGATTGAAATTTGAATTGGAGATATCAAAGTGAAAATAATTTCGGTCTTAGGTTCCACCGGTTCAATTGGCACGCAGACACTGGATGTGGTCAGAAACTCGGAAGGAAAATTAGCTGTCTATGCTTTGTCGGCCAATTCTCGGGCCGACCTTTTTGAACAGCAGATCCGCGAGTTCAGGCCGAGGATTGCCGTAATGATGCAGGAAGAAAAAGCACTTTACCTGAAACAACAGGTTGTTGACCTGCCTGTTAAGGTGCTGGTAGGTATGGAGGGACTGCTTGAGGCAGCGACTGCAGCAGAGGTTGACACGGTTGTGACCGCAGTCAGCGGCAGTATTGGTCTTGAACCTACACTGGCTGCACTGAACGCAGGAAAAAATATTGCGCTGGCCAACAAAGAAACGCTCGTTGCCGCAGGGGAACTTGTAATGCAGACAGCAGAACGGAACGGCTGTTCCATCATTCCTGTTGACAGTGAGCACTCTGCTGTGTTCCAGTGTCTCAGCGGCAACGAAAATGCAGTTAAGAAAATCATTCTGACTGCTTCAGGCGGCCCTTTCAGAGGATGGAGCAGGGAAAGGCTGGCTGAGGTAACACCGGTAATGGCGCTGAAACATCCGAACTGGAATATGGGCGCCAAGATCACCATTGATTCGGCAACCATGATGAACAAAGGTTTGGAAGTTATTGAGGCAAAATTTCTTTTCGGCGTAGATTATGACCAAATTGATGTCTTGGTTCATCCTCAGAGCATTGTTCACTCGATGGTTGAATTCCGTGACGGCACTGTTCTTGCCCAGCTTGGCATACCGGATATGCGCATTCCGATTCAGTATGCGCTGACCTATCCCGAACGCTGGGAAAACCGTTTGCCGGAACTTTCGCTTGCCGGAAAGAGCTTAACGTTTGAGAAGCCCGATTTGGCTGCTTTCCCATTTTTGAAATTCGCTTGTTCCTGCGGTCAGACGGGAGGGACACTTCCTGCTGTCATGAATGCTGCCAACGAAATCTGTGTACATGCTTTCTTGGCAGGACGCATAAAATATCTTGAGATGCACGAACTTGTGGAACGCACTTGTCAGGCCCATCAGGTTCTGGAGATAAAGGACCTGGATACCGTACTGACTGCGGACAGATGGGCTAGGGAGTATGCTGCATCACAAATAAATTTGGGTTGAGGTGAATGGTTTGTTTGAAATATTGAAAACGGTAATTGCTTTTATCGTAATATTTGGCGTTTTGGTATTTGTGCATGAATTTGGGCATTTTATCATAGCCAAGAGATCGGGGATCAAAGTGCTGGAATTTGCTTTTGGCATTGGGCCAAAGCTTTTTGGGTTCCAGGGTAAGGAAACGCTTTACTCCGTCAGGATACTGCCTCTGGGAGGGTTTTGCAGATTCTTAAGTGCTGAAGAAGTCGAAGAAAGCGATCAGGTCAGCAGGGAGGAACTGTTGGCCCGAAGTTTTGAAAGCAAATCAATCTGGAAGAGAATGGCCGTCATTGTGGCCGGACCGCTCATGAACTTCATCCTCGGTGCGGTGCTTTTTGTGGTTGCTTTTGCCTTTTTTGGTGTAGCCGTAGCCGATAACCAGAACCTAATCGGTGAGGTGTCACTGGGTAAACCTGCAGCCACGGCGGGACTCGCCGCCGGAGACAGAATTATTGCGATCAATGGCACAGAGACTCCAGACTGGAATTCTGTAACGCAGCAAATTCACACCAACCCCGGAGAAAAGATGTCGTTTGCCGTAGAAAAAGCGGATACGAAACAAATTGTCACGATTGAGATTACCCCGGCCTATGATCAGGAGCTTGGAAAAGGATTGATCGGGATTGCGCCTTCTTATACCATGCAGAAAGTATCCGTCCTGAAATCCATTCAATATGGTTTTCTGCAGACGGTAGAGTTTACTAGACAACTCGTCCTTTATCTGATTCATATGATTACCGGTAAGGCGCCGGTTGAACTTTCGGGTCCGATTGGTGTTGCCCAGGTCATCGGGGAAGGCGTAAAACAGGGCATGTCATCGCTATTTACCCTGGCTGCTGTGCTCAGCATCAACTTTGGTGTATTAAATATTCTGCCGCTGCCGGCGCTCGATGGCGGTCAGCTGGCCGTGATGACTTTTGAAGGAATCCGGCGTAAGCCTTTAAGTATCGAAAAGAAAGGCTGGATTCAGCTGACAGGCTTTGCGCTGCTCATTGCGCTGATGATCGCGGTGACGTATCAGGATATACTGAGGATTGTTACGAAGTAGACTTTTTTGGTTTAAGAAAAGCGGATATGTCTCTATAGCGTTTGAATTATGAATGTTATTTGAAACCCTATTGTTTGGGCAAGGCTGCGGGCCACAATATCGCTTTTCGGCCGTTGTGTCCTCCTTGACACAAAAGCCGCGCTACGCAATCCTTGCTCCGCTCACAGCGAAACTGTGGCCCGTAGCCTGATTTTTAGGGTAATTGGCATGACTTATACGGAAGTTGCAGTTCTTCTATGTAGAGAATACAATTATAGTTCTCTTGCTGGGAATTCATACTAGATTTTAATCACGAATAAAAAGCGTGTTTATCTGATTTGATTTAAGCACGGATTATTCTTTAGCCTTTAAGTTCCCAACGCTATGCAAACGAATGACGTTAGCTAGGTCAATCATCATCTGAATGCATCCAATCGATGATATCAGAGCGCTTGAAGGAGCTTGGCAGGCTTCTTCTTCATAGAGATACTTTCTGGCTCCTTGATCTAGCTTGCAAATTAAACTTAAGAATTAGTCTGGGGGCCACAGTTCCGCTGTCAGCGGAGCACGATGCGGAGCGCGGCTTTTTGTGCCACGGAGGGCACAACAGCCGAGAAGCGGCATTGTGGCCCACAGACTAGCCCAAGATAAACTACGTCAAAATAGGAGGGTTAATCGATTGAAACGTAGGATTACGCGAGAAGTGAAAATCGGATCGGTGGCGATTGGCGGTAGTAATCCGGTCGTGATTCAGTCGATGACCAATACGGATACCCGGGATGTTCAAGCCACCCTCAATCAGATCAGGCACTTGGCTGGCATTGGCTGTGAGATTATCCGGATAGCTGTCTTAAATGAGCAGGCTGCGCTTGCATTGAAAGACATCTGCAGCCTAAGTCCGATCCCGGTAGTTGCGGATATTCACTTTGACTACCGGCTTGCACTTAAAGCTGTTGCAAATGGGGTTCATGGACTCCGGATCAATCCGGGAAATATTGGTGAGCGCTGGAAAGTACAAGAGGTGATCAACGCGGTCCGCGAAAGAAACATCCCGATCCGGATCGGAGTCAATACCGGATCTCTGGAAAAGGAAATCCTTGAGAAATACGGCGGACCGACCGCGGAAGGGATGGTCGAAAGCGCTTTGGGCCATGTCGGCATCCTGGAACAGGAAAACTATCATCATATCAAGATCTCCCTGAAATCGTCCCATGTTCCGTTGATGATTGACGCTTACCGCATGATTGCCCATCGGGTGGACTATCCGCTGCATGTCGGGGTAACCGAAGCCGGTACGGTCAGATCCGGGGTGGTAAAGTCTGCAATCGGCATAGGAACACTTCTGGCTGAAGGCATCGGCGATACGATCAGAGTCTCACTGACAGGCGATCCTGCAGCAGAGATTCCGGTTGCCCAGCAGATTCTGCGGGTACTGGATCTTAAGAAAGGCGGATTCGAATTAATCAGTTGTCCGACCTGCGGCAGGACTCAGGTGGATTTAGTTCATCTGGCAGAGGAAGTAGAACAGAGACTTGAAGCTTTACCGGCACCATCCAAGAGCGTATCCATAGCCGTGATGGGCTGTGTGGTCAATGGCCCTGGGGAAGCCCGGGAAGCCGATTTTGGCATTGCAGGAGGAAAAGGCAGGGGGCTGCTTTTTGCACGGGGTGAGGTCATCGCACAGCTGCCTGAAGATGAATTAGTGCCGGCTTTGATGGAGAAAATCGAAGACGATTTAAGTCTATCAGAAAAACACTAAACATTTTCTGATAGATCTTTAAAAATAAATCAGCGGTTTTCCGGTTGTTTAATCCTGTGTGAAAATGGTAATATTGAAGAGCAAGAACTTTTTAAGAGCAAGCACTTGTTGAAAGGAAGAAATAAACAATGAAAGTTAGCCAATTATTGAATCCGACCTTGCGGGAAGTGCCTGCAGAAGCCGAAGTGATCAGTCACCAGCTCATGCTGAGAGCCGGATTTATCCGCAAAGCTGCAGCCGGGATTTATACATATCTTCCTCTGGGACTCAGAGTAATTAAAAAGATCGAGCAAATCGTGCGCGAAGAGATGGATGCCAAAGGCGGGCAGGAAGTCATGCTGCCGATTGTCCAGCCGGCTGAGCTGTGGAAAGAAACCGGACGCTGGGATGTCTATGGTCCGGAGATGTTCCGATTAAAAGACCGGCATGACCGGGAATTCTGTCTCGGACCCACGCATGAAGAAGTCATCACCGACTTGGTCAGAAGTGAAGTCCGTTCCTACAAACAGCTGCCGCTCCTTCTGTACCAGATTCAAAATAAATACCGTGATGAAAGAAGACCACGTTTCGGACTGATGCGCGGCAGAGAATTTATCATGAAGGACTTATATTCTTTTGACAGGGATCCTGAAGGTTCCAGGGAAAGCTACCGCAAGATGTATGAGGCTTATGAACGGATTTTTACGCGCTGTGGGCTGACTTTCCGTGCTGTCGAGGCAGATGCCGGTGCGATTGGCGGAACAGGCGGAACCCATGAATTTATGGTGCTGGCCGAATCCGGAGAGGCTGCGGTGGTATTCTGTCCAGATTGCGATTATGCCGCCAATGTCGAGAAAGCTGAATGTCTGCCGCATCCAGACACTGATCAGGATATTCTGGCAGGCCGGACAGGTGAGGTTCATACCCCCAATATTAAAACGATTGACCAGCTGGCTGATTTCTTAAAAATCAACAAGTCTTCTCTGATAAAAACGCTTTTGTATAAAGGCGACGACCGTTTTATACTTGTCCTGGTTAGGGGAGACCGGGAAGTCAATGAAATCAAGGTCAATAATATGCTCGGACCGTTCCTGAACCTCAGAATGGCTGACCCGGAGGAAGTCCGAGAGGTTTTCAACTGCGAGCACGGGTTCATCGGACCGGTTGGACTTAAGGATGTCTATGTTGCCGCAGACCTTGAAGTAGCTGAGATGAAACAGGGAGTCTGCGGAGCCAATAAAAAAGATTATCATCTGCTCGGTGTTGCTTGCGGAAAGGATTTTATTCCTGCCAAAATAGCAGACCTCAGAATGGTAACGCCGGGTGAACCCTGCCCGAAATGCCAGGGACGGCTCCAGGAAGCCCGTGGGATTGAAGTCGGACAAGTCTTCAACCTTGGCACGAAATACAGTCAGGCCCTTCAGGCAACCTACCTCGACGATACTGGTAAGGAAAAGGTCTGCTATATGGGCTGCTATGGGATAGGCGTCAGCAGAACAATGGCTGCCGCCATTGAGCAGAATTATGATGAGAACGGAATTATCTGGCCGATGCCGATTGCCCCGTATCATTGTATTATCGTCCCGGTTTCCTTAAAGGACGAAAATGTCGTTGCCACTGCTGAACGGCTTTATGAAGAATTAAAAGCCCTCGGAATCGAGACAGTATACGATGACAGGGACGAACGTCCCGGCGTAAAATTCAAGGATGCGGATCTCGTCGGATATCCTCTAAGACTGACCATCGGCGCTAAAGCACTCGCTGAAGGCAAAGTTGAACTGTACAACAGAAGCACCCGGCAAGTTGAGCTGGTTGAGGCGGACCGCGTTTGCAGTCTTGTAACAGAAATTATCAAAGAAGCCTGTCGTGTCTAGAGCCACGTTTTCAAAATCTTACACAAATTGTTGATTATTGAGTATTAAAAAACCGTTATGTATGGCAGGTCTGGGGGCCACAATACCGCTTTTCGGCCGTTGCGTCTTCCTTGACGCGTCGCTCCTTGCCATCCATGGCCGTCAAAAGGCCGTGCTTCGCCATCCAGGCGCGGGAACTGTGGCCCCCAGACTGATCTTAGGGTTATTCAAGCAAGTCTGCATGTCAGAATGTAGATTATTCTTGAGAATTTATTAAAAGAAAAGAACAGTGTACTCGTTATACTTCTCAAAGTTACATGCTTAATTTAAGCAAACATTATAATCTTATTATCCAAAGATTATCCAAAGATTATCCAAAGATTATCCAAAGATTCAGTCTGTGTGCCACAATTCCAGCGTCAAGCGGAGCATGGAGTGCGAAGCGCGGCCTTTTGTGTCATGGATGACACAACGGCCGAAAGCGGATTTGTGGCATACAGACCAACCCCAAATAAGTTACATAGTAAGTTACATAGTAATATGCAGTGATGTGAAATTGCGTTTGGATACAGAGGAGGCATTCATTGGTGTTAAATGCGGCAGTCAAACTGGAAGCAACACCGTTTTATCAGGAACTACCAAGTGATGTCAGCATGAGGCTGGATACTTTTCTAAATTACATACTGCTGGAGAGGGTGGAGATTGTTCCTGAACAAAGAAAGTGGATACTCCATCTTTCTTTATCCTGTCCGGTCCAGGAAGAGATTCTGGGCCTCTTAACTGAATCCCTAAAGAAAAGATTAAATAGTGGGAACGAAAATAACGGAATCACGATTGAGATAAAAACAAAAATGTCTCCCGATTTTACCCTAGAGATGCTTTGTCAAGAACATTGGCTGCAAATCATCCAGGATATTCACGAGAAAGTGCCTTCCCTTAAGGTCTGGCTGAATGCTTCCGTAAAATACGAGGTTGTTAATAACAGATTGACCTTCTTCGTTCCGAGCATGATGGCGATGGAATATTGTCAGTTGAAACAGGATAGTCTGGAAAGCTTCTTTCAGCAGAAATATGGTATGGAGGCAAGAATTTTCTGGGAAATTGAAGAGACTGCTGCTGAAGAAGAAATCTATTTTGACGCGGAAAAAGAAGAGCAGAAGTATGTAGAGGAAATCCTGTCCAAAAAGTCTGAAGAGAAAAAAGAGAAGAAAGAGCAGAATGCTGTTTTGCTTGGCAGAGAGATAAAGGGTACGCCGGCTCCGTTAGCCGATATTCATGACGAGGAGAAACAGGTCATTGTAGAGGGTGAGGTCTGCGAAACAGAAATCAGACGATTAAAAAGCGGACGTCAATTATTGTCGTTCGGGTTGACAGACAAGACAAACTCAATAGGCTGCAAACTGTTCTTTGACGAAGGGAAAAAACCTCTGGAAATCAACAAAGGTGACTGGCTCAGAGTGAAAGGGGCCGTGCAGTTCGATCGTTATACGACCGAGCTGACGTTGATGCCAAGGGATATGATGACTGTTTCGAAGACGTCCAAGCCGGATCTTGCGGAAGAGAAACGGGTTGAACTGCATCTGCACACCAAGCATTCGGAAATGGATGGTGTTTCATCGATCCAAAACATGGTGAAGCGAGCCGGTGAATGGGGACATACCGCGATTGCTGTAACAGACCACGGGGTCGTTCAGGCTTTCCCGGATGCAGCTGAAGCCGGGAAAAAGTACGGTGTCAAAATCATCTATGGCATGGAAGGCTATTTGGTCGAGGATGCTGGAACTAATCCGGTCGAGTTGAGCCGCAGCCGTTCTTTTCATATTATTATTCTGGCTAAGGATTATATCGGCTTAAAAAATCTGTATAAACTTGTTACCGCTTCCCATATGGAGTATTTTTACAGACGTCCCCGCATTCCACGTTCACTGCTTGATGCCCACAGGGAAGGTTTGATCCTTGGTTCGGCCTGCGAATCAGGAGAACTGATGCGGGCAATCTTGCAAAAAAAAGATGCGGCAGAAATCAAAAAAATTGCTTTGTATTACGATTATCTGGAAATCCAGCCGCTGGGGAACAATCAGTTTATGCTGAAAAACGGTGAGGTTTCCAGTGAACAAGAATTGATCGATATTAATCGGCGCATTGTCTCTCTTAGCAAGGAACTTGGTATTCCTGTCGCGGCTACCTGTGACGTCCATTTTCTTGATAAGGAAGATGAAGTTTACCGAAGAATTTTGATGGCCGGGAAAGGCTTTGCCGATGCCGATGAGCAGGCTCCGCTGTATTTCAGGTCAACGGATGAAATGCTCAAGGAATTTGCTTATCTTGATGAAGAGGATGCCTATCGGGCGGTAGTTGCAACACCGAGAATGATTGCTGAACAGGTCGCTGAAATCAAACCGTTCCCGGACGACTTTTTTGAACCGAAGATTGAAGGCGCTGCCGATAAAATCCGGGATATGACGATGACCAGAGCGTATGAGCTGTACGGCAATCCTTTGCCGGAAATGGTTCAGAAAACCTTAAATAAGGAACTGGATTCCATTATCGGCAACGGTTTTGCTGTGTTGTACCTGATTGCGCATCTGCTCGTAAAAAGATCGAACGAGGATGGTTATCTGGTCGGATCAAGGGGTTCCGTCGGTTCATCACTCGTCGCAACTTTTACCGGCATCACGGAGGTCAATCCGCTTCCGCCACACTATCGTTGTGCTAACCCGGAGTGTCTTTATTCAGAGTTTGTGACGGACGGAATCGCCGGAGCAGGTGTGGATCTGCCGGATAAAATATGTCCGCAGTGCGGCAGGGAACTGGTCAAAGACGGACATGACATCCCGTTTGAAACCTTCCTGGGCTTTAAAGGAGACAAGGTTCCTGATATCGATCTAAATTTCTCGGGAGAATATCAGCCCAGAGCTATGAAATACACCGAGGAGATATTTGGCAAGGAAAATGTTTTTCGGGCCGGAACGATCTCCACGATTGCTGAAAAAACTGCCTATGGTTTTGTGAAAAATTACCTTGAAGAAAGAAAGGTCAAATATAACCAGACAGAACTGAACCGGCTGGTTAACGGCTGTACGGGCGTAAAAAGAACAACAGGACAGCACCCGGGAGGATTAATGGTTATCCCGAAAGAATGCGATGTCTTTGATTTTACCCCGCTGCAAAGGCCAGCTAACGACACCTCCTCAGATATTATTACGACCCACTTCGACTACCATTCCATCTCCGGGCGTTTAACCAAACTGGACCTGCTCGGTCATGACGATCCGACGTCGATTAAAATGCTGGAGGACCTGACAGGGCTTGATGCCAAGAAAATCCGACTCGATGACACGCAAACCCTCTCACTTTTTTCGAGTACGGATGCGCTTGACGTGACTGCGGAGGAAATCGGGTCCACGACCGGAACACTCGGTATCCCGGAATTTGGTACAAAATTTGTAAGACAGATGCTGGAAGACACCAAACCTTCAAGCTTTTCCCATTTGGTCAGAATATCCGGACTTTCCCATGGTACGAATGTCTGGGTTGGCAATGCCCAGGACCTTGTCTTAAACGGTACAGCTGACATCTCCAACATTATTGCCTGCCGTGATGACATTATGATCTATTTGATTCAGATGGGACTTAATTCCAGCCATGCCTTTAAAATTATGGAGTCGGTCCGCAAGGGTAAAGGACTCAAAGATGAAGATATTGAGGCTATGAAAAAACAAAATGTTCCGGATTGGTATATTGACTCTTGTCAGAAGATCAGCTATATGTTTCCGAAGGCCCATGCTGTAGCTTATGTGACAATGGCTTTCAGGATCGCTTGGTTTAAGATCAATTATCCTGAAGCGTTTTATGCCACATTTTTTACCGTCAGGGCAGATGAGTTTGATGCGGAACTGATCTGCAGCGGTGTGAAAAAGTGCCGGGAGGCTATCAAAGAAATTGCCGCCAAAGGCAACAATGCAACGGCTAAGGACAAGAACCTGCAGACGATCCTTGAGATTGTGGTGGAAATGTACTGCCGGAAGATTAAGCTGCGCAAGGTTAATCTGTGGGAATCAGATGCGGTACGTTTTCAGGTAACACCTGATGGGCTCCTGCCGCCACTGTCATCCCTGCAGGGAGTCGGTGAAACGGCTGCGGCGAGTTTGGTCAAACTCAGGGAACATGGAACGATCAAATCTGTCGAAGATATCCAGGCCCGATCCAACGGAAAGATCAGCAAAACCGTCATTGAAACGCTTCAGCAGCACGGGTGTCTGGAAGGGCTGCCCGATAAAAATCAGCTGAGTTTGTTTTAAACTGGACATTAGGAATATTGCAGACGGAAACAGTATATGATATAGTAAAAGCAGGAATTTTATTCTAAGCAGATTTTTGGTTCAGAGTGGGGATTACCCACTCTTTCATTTGGTATGATGAAAAAATAAAAAATGCTTAACTCTAAAAGGAGTACACGATGAGCAATTCTATTCTAAACAAAGTTAGAAGTTTGGCAGAGCCACTCGTAATGGAGCTGGGACTGGAATTCGTCGATGTCGAGTATGTTAAGGAAGGTGCTTACTGGTATCTGCGATTATATATTGATAAGGAAGGCGGAGTAGAGATTGACGACTGTGCCGAGGTAAGCCATCAAATTAATGAGGTTCTGGATAAAGAAAACCCGATTCCTCAGGCCTATATGCTGGAAGTCTCTTCTCCCGGAATTGAGAGACCGCTTAAAAAGAGAGAAGATTATATTAAATATACAGGAAAGCTTGTCAGTATTAATACGACAGAAGTGTTTGAGGGATACAGCCGCTTTACCGGAAATTTAAAAGGACTGGCTGATGACCAGGTTATCCTAGAATATGAGGGGCGGAAGATTGCCATTCCTTTGTCGCTAATTGAAAAGGCCCATCTTACTTTTGATTTTTAAAATGATTTTGAGGAGGGATTCAGACAGATGAACATGGAGTTCATTGAGGCAATTCACGAATTAGAAAAAGAAAAAGGTATTTCGACAGAGATATTGTTTGAAGCGATTGAAGCTGCTCTGATATCGGCATATAAAAAGAACTTTTCCTCTTTACAGAATGTAAGGATCCATATAGACCGCTTGAATGGAGAAATTAAAGTATATGCCCGCAAAAACGTTGTGGAAATTGCGGATGATCCTCGCACCCAAATATCATTAGAAGAAGCTAAAAAAATGGACCCGAACTATTCAACTGAAGATATTGTTGAATTTGAAGTCACCCCGCGTGACTTTGGCCGCATCGCAGCGCAGACTGCTAAGCAGGTTGTTGTCCAAAGAATACGTGAGGCTGAACGTGGATTAATATACGATGAATATATTAATCGCGAGGGAGATATTGTCACCGGTATTGTCCAACGCTATGAACAGCGTAACGTCATTGTGGATCTTGGCAAGGTGGAGGCCGTACTGCCTGCCTCAGAGCAGAATCCCGGAGTAAACTACCAGCCTTTTGAAAGAATCAAGGCCTATGTTGTTGAAGTGAAGAAAACGACCAAAGGCCCCCAAATTTTACTTTCCCGCACCCATCCAGGACTGATCAAACGATTGTTTGAGCTGGAAGTTCCGGAGATTCACGATGGAATTGTAGAAATCAAAGCAGTTGCAAGGGAAGCAGGTGCACGCTCTAAAATTGCCGTTTACTCGAAAGACAAAAACGTTGATCCGGTTGGAGCGTGTGTTGGACCAAAGGGCAGCAGGGTACAGAATATTGTGAATGAACTGAAAGGCGAAAAAATGGACATCATCAACTGGTCGGCTGATCCGATTGATTTTGTCTCCAATGCGCTTTCCCCGGCCAGAGTCCTGGGTGTTTATCCGCGGTATGAAGACAAGGTAACGTTGGTGGTCGTGCCGGACTATCAATTATCCCTCGCTATCGGGAAAGAAGGACAGAACGCCAGACTGGCTGCAAAGCTGACCGGCTGGAAAATCGATATTAAGAACGAAACGCAGGCGCTCGCTCAGAATTTGATCCCGGAAGACAGCTATCAGGATGAAGAATATGAGAGTGAGTACTATGAACAGGCGTATGAACCCTATGAAGAAGGAGAATATACAGATTATGAAGACGAACCCTACGGCGATTATGTAGAAGGCGAGTATGAAGAATCTGAAGAAGAATATCAGGAATATGATGAAGGCTATCAGGACTACACAGAAGAAGGATACGATGAATATGGTGACGGGAGTTATCAGGAGGACGAGGATAGCCAATACTACGATGAATACGATGAATCTGCAGAATATGACGGCGATGAAAATGCCCGAAATGAAAACAGTGATGCTGATGTGTCATATTCAGAATTAGAATCACCTGCTAATGAAGCTTCCCAAGTAGATGAACAGCAGGAAGCAGAGAAACCCAAGAAAAAGGCCAAATCTTCAAGCAAGAAAAAATAGGCTTCAGTGACCAAAAGTAATTCCTGAAAGGTGAGAAAATGAAGGTACGAAAAATCCCTCTGCGCATGTGTCTTGGCTGCCAGGAAATGAAACCAAAAAAAGAATTATTGAGAATCGTGAAAACATCTGAGGGAGTATTGGAATTTGATCCTTCTTCCAAGAAAAATGGGCGTGGAGCTTACCTTTGCCAGTGTCCAGATTGTCTGATAAAAGCTCTGAAACAAAACCGTTTTGAAAAAACTTTTGGCATCAAACCGACCAAAGAGATGCTGGCCGAAATTGAAAGGCAGATGAATTCTTCTTGACACCAAAAATATTATCATTGCTTGGAATGGCAAGGAGAGCCGGGAAAATTTCTTCCGGAGAATCACAGGTTGAAGCATTCTTAAAAAAACAAAAGGGCTCGTTATTGATTATTGCAGAAGATTCACCGGGCTCTATCACCAAGTACACGCAATGGGCCGATGATCTTCATATTCCGGTTATGATCTGCAGCACGAAACAAGAACTCGGGACGGCTGTCGGATTATCACCAAGAGCACTTATACTGATTATGGATGACGGTTTCGCCAAAGCAATCATCAGGTTGGGGGACACACCTGAAAATGAGCGGGTTTAAATGTTTTAATGTCCCCAGTAAGAGATAAGGAGTTGAAAGGTTATATTTCTATTTTCGTTTTTGGGGGGTGACAATGTGACCAATATTCGAGTTCACGAACTGGCTAAAGAATTGAATATATCCAGCAAGGCTTTAATGGAAAAGTTTAATGATATTGGGGTACCAGTGAAAAACCACTTAAGTGCGGTATCCACGGAGGAAGTTGAAAAAGTTAAAAAAGCGCTGACCAAGACAGGCGAATCACAGCAAAAAGAAGTAAGCAAGCCGGTTAAGGCTGCCGGGGCTGAGGAAAAAGTCCCTGCCAGAAAAAGGACCGAAGAAGATATTCCCCCGGAAAGCTTCAGAGATGCAGAAGGTCACAAAAAAAGTCAGGATCAAAGACCGTCAGGTGAGATGAGACCGCAGGGTCAAAGACCGCCAGGCGAGATGAGACCGCAGGGCCAAAGACCGCCAGGTGAGATGAGACCGCAGGGCCAAAGACCGCCAGGCGAGATGAGACCGCAGGGCCAAAGACCGCCAGGCGAGATGAGACCGCAGGGCCAAAGACCGCCAGGCGAGATGAGACCGCAGGGCCAAAGACCGCCAGGCGAGATGAGACCGCAGGGCCAAAGACCGC
>NZ_JAPDHR010000001.1:0-37478 GCF_030063005.1 Dehalobacter sp. | reverse complement strand
CAGGTGAGATGAGACCGCAGGGTCAAAGACCGCCAGGTGAGATGAGACCGCAGGGCCAAAGACCGCCAGGTGAATTCAGACCGCAGGGTCAAAGACCGCCGGGTGAGATGAGACCGCAGGGCCAAAGACCGCCGGGTGAATTCAGACCGCAGGGCCAAAGACCGCCAGGTGAATTCAGACCGCAGGGCCAAAGACCGCCAGGTGAATTCAGACCGCAGGGCCAAAGACCGCCAGGCGAGATGAGACCGCAGGGTCAAAGACCACCAGGAGAATTCAGACCGCAGGGTCAAAGACCGCCGATGAGCGGTGACCGGCCGTATGCGCCGAGACCGCAGGGTGATTTCCGTCCATCACAGCGTCCTGCAGGTGATGACCGGAGACCGCAGGGCGGCGGACGTCCGTTCTCCGACACAGGAAGAAGACCTTCCCAGGGACAGCGTCCGGGAGCAGATAAAAAAGCCCCTCAAACTCAGAGGATCAAGATTGAAGGAAAATCCGTTGAGCTTACTGTCGCCGAGCAGCCGGTAAAACGCCAGCCACCGGAGAAAAAGAAAGCCCATGAGAATAAAGAGTTTTTATTTGATAAACGGCGCAATGATGAAAAAGATTTTTCTTCCATCTTAAGAAAAAATGACCGGAATCAACCAAATCGGAACCAACCCAATAAGATGGTTAAAGAAGTGGTTCCCAAGCATATTATTATTCCTGAGTCCTTGTCAGTTCAGGAACTGGCGCTCAGAATGAGCCGCAAAGCCGGTGAAGTCATCAAGGAATTAATGAAGCTTGGTGTTATGGCGACCATCAATCAGGAAATTGATGCTGATACAGCAACGATTGTCGCTACTGAAATGGGCATGACGCTTGAGGTTAGAGCCGAAAAATCCATGGCAGTCATTGAGGAAGTAGAAGATGATGCGTCCACGCTCAAATTCCGTCCTCCGGTTGTCACGGTCATGGGCCACGTCGACCATGGAAAAACATCTTTGCTCGATGCGATTCGTTCCGCCAATGTCACCGAATCTGAAGCTGGTGGGATTACGCAGCATATCGGTGCTTATCAGGTAGAAATTAAAAATCAAAAAATTACTTTCCTGGATACTCCTGGTCACGAGGCTTTTACAGCCATGAGAGCGAGAGGGGCCCAGGTCACAGATATTGCCATACTGGTTGTTGCTGCGGATGATGGTGTCATGCCCCAGACTGTGGAAGCGATCAACCATGCCAAAGCGGCCAATGTCCCCATCATTGTTGCTATCAATAAAATTGATAAAGAAAATGCCAATCCGGACCGTGTCAAACAGGAACTGACCGAGTACGGCTTAGTTGTTGAAGAATGGGGCGGGGATACGATCACGGTACCGGTCTCAGCCAAAGCTAGACTCAACATTGACACTCTGCTGGAAATGGTCCTGCTTGTTGCAGAGATGAAAGATCTGAAAGCTAATCCGAACCGGAAGGCAACCGGAACCGTTATTGAAGCGAAGCTCGATAAAGGCAAGGGGCCTGTAGCAACTGTCCTGGTATCCAAAGGTACGCTGAATATCGGTGACATTATTGTTGCCGGGCATTCCTTTGGCCGAATCAGGGGGATGGTTGACGACAAAGGCCGCAGAGTAAAAAAAGCGGGACCTTCCATGCCTGTGGAGGTTCAGGGATTGTCTGAAGTTCCGCCGGCGGGAGAAATCTTCAACGTTGTTAACGATGAGAAACTCGCCCGCAGCGTTACCGAAGCCAGAATGGATGAGAAAAAAGCGGAAGAAGTCAAACAAAAATCTAGGATTAGCCTTGATGATCTTTTCGATAAGATCAAAGAAGGCGAAGTCAAAGATTTGAATATCATTATTAAAGCTGACGTTCAGGGCTCTGTCGAAGCTATTAAGCAGTCTCTGGCCAAGCTGACGACCTCAGAAGTACGCGTAAACATCATTCACGGCGGAGTCGGTGCGATCAGTGAATCCGACGTGATGCTCGCTGCTGCTTCCAATGCGATCATTATTGGCTTTAATGTCAGACATGATTCCAACACAAAATCGACAGCAGAACTCCAGGGTGTGGACATCAGGATGTACAGAGTCATCTATGATGCGATTGATGACATTAAGGCAGCGATGGAGGGCCTGCTCGAACCGACCTTCAAGGAAGTCATACAGGGTAAAGCGGAAGTCCGTCAGATTTTCAAGGTGCCAAAGGCTGGAACTGTCGCTGGAAGCTATATAACTGACGGCAAGATTCATCGGTCGGATAAGATCAGGGTAATCAGAGATGGAGTTGTCGTTCACGAGGGAGACCTGGAATCTCTGAGACGTTTCAAGGATGATGCCAAGGAAGTTGCGGAAGGATACGAATGCGGGATTGGCTTAAAGAACTTCAATGATCTTAAAGAAGGAGATATCTTGGAAGCCTTTACGATGGAGGAAGTTAAAAGAGAGCTCTAGACCAGCATTGGAGGTTTTCTGAATGGCTAAACACAGGGCTTTTCGCCTGGCAGAATCGATCAAAGCAGAAGTGGCACAAATGATCCGGGAGGATATCAAAGACCCGCGGCTTGGATTCGTGACCGTCACGGATGTGGAGGTAGCTGACGATTTAAGGCATGCCAAAATATTCGTCAGCGTATTGGGAACAGAAGAAGAAATGAAAAGCAGTTTAGATGTTTTAAATAAAGCATCCGGATATCTG
Source organism: Dehalobacter sp. (assembly GCF_030063005.1). Classification (NCBI taxonomy): domain Bacteria; kingdom Bacillati; phylum Bacillota; class Clostridia; order Eubacteriales; family Desulfitobacteriaceae; genus Dehalobacter; species Dehalobacter sp. The sequence goes on along the minus strand of NZ_JAPDHR010000001.1, from coordinate 34,799 downwards.
CGCAGCGAACTGGGTAAAATCATCAGCCTGCGCTATTTTCCCGAGATCACTTTCAAGTATGATCAGTCTATCGAACATGGCGCCCATATTTCCAAGCTGCTTCGTGAGGTTGGCGCGAAAGGTGAATCCAGCGATGGACAAGACGACGAATAAGGTGATCTCAGAACTGGCTAAAAAATTGGATACAATCTCCGAGGCTGCACTGCTTACGCATATATCCCCGGATGGGGACTGCATTGGTTCAATGCTTGCTTTGGGGATTGCCTTAGAAGGTCTGAACAAAAAAATATGTTATTATAATCCTGGGTTTCTGCCGGTGAATTTGAAGTTTCTTCCGGGTGTGGACAAGATATGTTCTGTTCTGCCTCCGGAAGAGTTTCCAGAAACCCTTATTTTTATTGACTGCGCTGAAGCGGAAAGGGCGTACAGTGGTCTTTGCCCGGAGTTTCTTCAGGGGAAAACGGTGATTAATATCGATCATCATATTTCCAATAACGGTTTTGGTACGGTTAATTGGATTGACGCCGGCGCAGCCGCCACAGGTGAAATGATTTTTCACCTGCTGGGTGAAATGGGAGTTTCCATGACCAAAGAAATTGCAGAGAATCTCTATACTGCGATCATCACGGATACAGGCAGATTCAGCTACAGCAATACCACAGTCGAAAGTTTCAGGATTGCTGCGGAATTGCTCAAAACAGGCCTTGATCTTGTTCAGATCAACAATATACTGTTTGAACAGAAAAGCTTGGCTCAGACCAGACTGCTGCAAAAAGCACTGACGAACCTGGAACTTCATCAGCAGGGAACGATGGCTGTCATTGTTCTGACCAGAGAAGACTTTGAAGAAACAGGTGCAGATGAGAGCTTGAGTGAAGGCTTGGTGAACTATGCACGCAATATTGAAAAGGTGGAAGCTGCTGCGCTGTTAAAAGAAATTGCCCCGGATGAAATCAAAGTCAGTTTCCGATCCAATACCTGGCTTGATGTAAATCAAGTTGCGAGCCGGTTCGGCGGAGGCGGACACCGGCGGGCATCAGGCTGTTCTATTAATGGAACAATGGGTCAAGCCAGGCAAATGATTGTATCCGCACTTGAGGAGGCCCTGAACGTTGGACGGGATCATTAATGTTTTAAAACCTGTTGGCATGACCTCCACAGACGTTGTTAGGTGGCTGCTTCGAAAAACAAAAGCCGGCAAGGCAGGCCATATTGGGACGCTGGATCCCGGAGCTACCGGGGTGCTTCCGATTTGCCTTGGCAAGGCAACGCGGCTGGCAGAATACCATAGCGACCAGGGAAAAAGTTATAGAGCTGAGATTACACTCGGAATCACGACAGATACGCAGGATACTTTCGGACAGGAACTATCGAGGATTGTGCCTATAGTATCACGAGAGCAATTTGTAAATACACTGGAGAATTTTCTTGGTGTCATTGAACAAGAACCACCGATGTATTCCGCTGTCAGAAAAAATGGCAGGCGTCTGTACGAATATGCCCGCCAGGGGATCGATGTTGCAAGAGAAAAAAGACAGGTTGAGATCAAGCGGCTGGATCTGGTGGAATGGCATGAAGAGAAGTTTCCAAGAGTTCTATTCGATGTGGAATGCTCCAAAGGAACGTATATACGCACTTTATGTCACGATATTGGCGCTGCCCTGGGTTGCGGTGCACATATGTCCTTTTTGCTTAGATTAAGCGCAGGCAAGTTTACGCTGGATTCCACCTACACACTGGAAGAGATTGACCAGGCGCTTGCCGACGGCGATGAACACATGCTCCTGGCTCCGGAATGGGGACTCACACTGCCAAAGGCAAGTATACCGGCCTATCGGCTTGCCGCTTTCCGAAACGGGCTTTCTACCGGAGGGGATCTTGTTAATGCTGAAGTGTACGGGGAACAGCTTCCTGTTCAGGTATTTTGTGAGGGACGTTTTATTGGCGTAGGGAATTGGGAAAACGGATGTTTATGCCCCAATAAGGTCATGGGTTAGCAAAGGTTAACAAGGTACTAGGGGGTAAAGGTTTTTGGAAGTTTGCACTTTGATTCCGGGACAAAAATTTGAGCCGACTGTGCTTGCTCTGGGGAATTTTGACGGTATACACCTAGGACACCAGGAGCTGTTGAAGGACGGCTTGGAGAAAGCACGTTCACTGAAGACATTGTTTTCAGTTTTACTTTTTGATCCCCATCCGCTGAAGGTACTTCATCCAGATAGAAAACTGGAATTGATTACTGGCAAGGATGAGAAAATTATGCTATTTGAGAAATTTGGCGTAGACAAAGTGTTCTTATTGCCTTTCTCTCTGGAATTTGCCGAGACAACACCGCAGGAATTCGTTGAAAATATTCTGCTGAAAATCGGGGTCGTTCATGTTACCGTTGGTTTCAACTACTCCTTCGGCTGTCATGGCAAAGGAAAACCTGGCGACCTCGAAAAGTTTGGTGAAGCTTACAATTTTGGGGTAAGTGTTGTCCAAGCCCAGATGCTTGACGACAGAGTGATTTCTTCGACCGAAATCAGACGTGCACTTCTGAACGGGGATATCGATCTAGCCAAGTCGATGATGGGACGCGCACCTACGATTATCGGAACGGTGGTTCACGGTGACGGGCGGGGCAGAGATATTGGATTTCCGACAGCCAACATAGAGACGCATGAGGACTTGCTAATCCCGAAAAATGGTGTGTATGCCGTTACTGCAGAAATTGACGGTAGGATCTACGGCGGGATGATGAATATCGGGATTGTACCGACCTTTAAAACCGGCCAGGAGAAGATCATTGAAATCCATTTTTTTGATTTTCACGGAGATTTATATCGGAAGGACTTATTTATAGATATTCAGGCCAGACTGCGCGCTGAAAAGAAATTCAGCGGAGTCAGGGAAATCACAGAGCAACTCGGCAAAGACATGGAAGCGGCAAAACAAAAGCTGCAAAAACAAAACTTTACAAAATTTATGGAATAAGTTAAAATGACAAAGGTAACCGCTGACTGGGTTCGACGAATCTCCACCGTCTTACTTGGCAGCAGGCGCTTAAAAAATATGGAGGTGCAGAACCAATGCTTACACCGGAGAAAAAGAAGGATATCATTGCGAAGTTTCAGCAGCATGAAGGAGACACAGGTTCACCCGAGGTTCAGATCGCTCTTCTCACTACAAGAATCAGTGAGTTGACAGAACACTTCAAGACCCATAAGAAAGATCATCATTCCCGCCGGGGTCTTTTTAAATTGATTGGACAACGCCGTGCAATGCTGAACTACCTCAAGAAATCCGATTTTAACCGTTACCGCACAGTAGTCACAGAACTCGGCTTACGTCACTAAAAGCCATCGAAAATATTTTGGTCATTCAATTTATATGTTGATATTTACAGGAGCGTGTTCAGCGCTCTTTGTATTTATGTATTAGGGTATTTATCCTTAAGAAAAATTGTCCGGATTGTTTTTTTTGTTCGGGTGCAGGAAATAATAAATAATATGTCGAACACATTCCGGATATAAAAAATTGTGAATAAAAGAAGCGTATTTAAGGAGGTTTCCAAAGTGACTCAAGAAGTCTTGGAACGCTCGCTACAGGTTGGAGGCAGAAACCTGTCGTTTGAAACCGGTATCATAGGTCGTCAAGCCGGTGGGGCAATTTATGCCAGATATGGAGACACAGTCATATCTGCATTTGCAACGACCAGTTCTAAACCACGAGAAGGGATCGACTTTTTCCCTTTGACTGTTGATTTGGAAGAACGTTTTTATGCCGTAGGAAAGATTCCCGGTGGATTCATCAAAAGAGAAGGCAGACCTAGTGAGAGGTCCATATTGTCGTCAAGACTGATAGACAGACCGGTCCGTCCGCTTTTCCCGGACGGTTACCGCAACGATGTACAGATCAGTGCGATGGTCATGTCCGTCGATCAGGACTGTGCACCGGACGTAACGGCTATCAACGCAGTTTCGGCTGCGCTCACGATTTCCGATATTCCTTTTCTGGGTCCTATTGCCGCCGTGGTTGTCGGGCTTGTCGACGGCGAGTTTGTCGTTAACCCGACGGTAGCCCAAGCGGAAATCAGCAAAATGCAGCTGACTGTTGCTGGAACCAAAGATGCGATTATGATGGTCGAGGCTGGTGCCAAGGAAGTTCCCGAGGATCAGATGCTCGAAGCGATCATGTTTGCGCACGAAGAAATTAAAAAGATAGCAGAATTCATTGAGAGATACAGGGAAGCAGCCCTGGAAGTGGGACTTGCCAAGGCTAAAAGAGAAGTCACTCCGGTCGAGATCCCTGCGGAAATATCCGAAAAGGTCCTGGCGTGGGGTCATGACAAGCTCGATCAGGCTATCCGTATTGAAGAAAAACTGGCCCGCCAGGAAGCTGTTGACAAGGTCAAAGCAGACGCGCTCGAAGTTTTCGCCGAGGAATTTCCTGAGGACTTAAAATTAGTTACGAAAATATTGGATGACCTGACCCATAAAATTATCCGCAAGCTGATTACCCACGAACATATCAGACCTGATGGCCGTGCTTTGGATGAGATCAGACCGATTACGATTGAAGTCGGACGTCTGCCGAGAACACACGGCACCGGTTTGTTTACGCGCGGACAGACACAGGTACTCACGGTTGCGACATTAGGAGCTGCCGGTGATGAGCAAATCATCGACGGTCTGGGATTGGAAGATTCCAAACGTTATATGCATCATTATAATTTCCCGGCCTTCAGTGTCGGCGAAGTCCGTCCGAACAGGGGACCGGGCAGACGTGAGATTGGTCACGGCGCTTTGGCTGAACGTGCCCTGCTGCCGATGATTCCTCCGGAAAGTGAATTCCCGTATACGCTGCGTCTGGTTTCCGAAGTATTGGAATCCAACGGATCGAGCTCCATGGCTTCCGTCTGCGGCAGCACACTCGCTCTAATGGATGCTGGGGTTCCGATTAAGGCTCCGGTAGCTGGGATTGCGATGGGATTGATCAAAGAAGAAGACCATTTTGCGATTCTTACCGATATTCAGGGTTTAGAAGACCACGACGGTGATATGGACTTTAAAGTAGCCGGTACTGCCGAGGGCATTACAGCACTGCAGATGGATATCAAGATCAAAGGCGTCAACCGTGAAATCCTCGCTCAGGCTCTGGCTCAGGCCAAGGCTGGCAGGATGTTCATCCTGGATAAAATGCTGCAGGTCCTGCCGCAGCCCAGACCGAATCTCTCGCCATTTGCACCGCGAATTATTACCTTTACCATTCATCCTGACAAAATCAGAGATGTCATCGGACCAGGCGGCAAGATCATTAAGAAGATCGTAGAAGAAACCAAGGTCAAGATCGATATCGAAGATGACGGACAGGTATTTATTGCTGCGGTTGACGGTGAAGCCGGAGACAAGGCAGCTGAGATTATTCGCTCTTTGACGCGGGACATTGAAGTCGGGAAGATCTACAAAGGCAAAGTTGTCCGGATCATGGATTTTGGCGCCTTTGTCGAAGTCATTCCAGGTGTGCTTGGACTTCCGGGAAAAGACGGCCTTGTGCATATCTCCCAGCTCGATGTGAACCGCGTGAACAAAGTAGAAGATGTCGTCAAACTTGGCGACGAGATCATCGTCAAGGCTACCGGCATTGACAAGCAGGGCAGATTGAACCTGTCCCGTAAAGAAGCTCTCGGACAGAGCCAGGGCCAGAAAGAATAAGGAATTTTTGCGAGCTTAGGCCTGCAATCATTAATTAACAAAGCTGACTAACTTCAGCTTACAGAAGGCGTCTCATATAATTGAGGCGTCTTTTTTCTATCTGGGCGTTATGGTACTGAAATTAATGTCTCCGTAATGCATAACCAGCGTCAAGCGGAGCACCCGCCTCAAATAAGTATTTAATAGTCAATATAGAATAACGTCTGTATTACTTCTCATCGTCATATTAATGTAGGGGAGGGGATGCAGATGTCATTTTTTCCTCTGACTAAGATCAAATTTAAAGTAATTACCCTGCTGGTTGTGTTTATCGGTCTTACCTTGATGCAAAGCCGGGTCGTTGGAGTCAGCAACCAGAATTTGCCTGTTCCGATCGATCAAGTTCAGACAGATAATAAAATCATTGCGCTGACAATCAATGTCGATTGGGGGGAATCGTATATCCCGGAAATACTGGATATCCTCGACCGTTATCAGGCCAAGGCAACTTTTTTTGTGACGGGGAAATGGGCCGCCAAACATCCCGAACTCATTCAGCAGATTGCAGCAAAAGGCCATTTGCTCGGCAATCACAGCTATTCCCATCCGCATCCGGACAACCTGACTGTGGTTCAAAATAAAGAAGAGTTAAGCAAGACGGAAAATATAATTAAAGAAGTGACCGGGTGCAAAACAATATACTATGCCCCTCCGTATGGGGAAAAAGGGAAAAATGGACTTCAGGCAGCAGATGAACTGGGCTATACGACCATCCTCTGGACGCTGGACACGATTGACTGGAAGCTGGAGAGCACGCCGGAACTGATAACCCAGAGAATTCTGGATCCTAAAATACGATATGGCGTAAAACCGGAGAAAAAAGGTGCCATTGTCCTGATGCATCCCAAGAAAAATACAGTCAAGGCGTTGCCCGATATCTTAGCCGGTTTAAAAAATGAAGGTTTTAGTTTCGTAACGATAGAAAAATTAATAACAACTGGATTAACAGGAAATACTACTCCTTGAGCAAAATGAAGGGGTGGTACAATTGAAAAAAAGATTCTTGGGCATAATTCTGAGTTTGCTGACCATGATGCTGACAGCAGGCAGTCCTCTATATGCCCAAAATACCAGGTTGTCCGGAGAAATGACGATCGAGACGTCCAGTTTATCCAGCGGAAAATGGACGCTTCCATATGTAACAGCGCATTCGGCAGTGCTGCTTGACGCGGAAACAGGAGAGCTACTATATGACAGAGACGGGAATGTCCAACGGCCACCCGCCAGCACCACCAAGATTATGACCGCAATCCTGGCTCTGGAGCTGACAGAGCCTGAGGAGATAACCACGGTCAGTGAGAAAGCAGGCGGTGTTGGGGAATCTTCTATCTATCTGGACAAGGGGGACAAGATTAAGATTGGAGAGTTGCTGGAAGGGGCGCTCTTAAGCTCCGGCAATGATGCGTGTGTCGCGCTCGCTGAAAAGACCGCGGGAAGCCAGGATGAGTTCATCCGGCTGATGAATCAGAAAGCAGCCTCACTGGGCGCTTATCGCACAAATTTTGTAAATCCGAACGGTCTGCCCGATCCAAATCATTATTCCACGGCGTTTGACCTGGCCCTCATCACCAGATATGCGATGAATGCCCCTCAATTTGCCGAAATTGTAAGCCAAAAATATTCAGTCATTAACTTTGAGGAGCCCCGTAAGTCTCAAAATGCCAAAAACACCAATAAACTTCTGTGGAATTACCCTTTGGCGGATGGTGTAAAAACGGGAACGACCAATGCAGCCGGGAAATGCCTGGTCGCGTCAGCCAGTAAAGACGGGCGGAGACTGATCTGCGTTGTACTGAATGCCCCGGATCGTTTCGGAGATGCCCAAAGACTTCTGCAATGGGGCTTTGATTATACCGGAATCATTGAAATAGGGAAAAAAGGGGACGTTGCAGGCAACTTTCCGATTTCAGATACGGAAATTCCGCTGGTTCTAAGCGAAGATATCCGGCTCTGTCTTGAAAAAGACATGATCAAAGGCCTTAAAATGCAGATAAACCTAAGGACGGAAATTGACTATCCAATTAAAGAGGGAGACATTTTGGGTCATTATCAAATTTATGCAGAGAATAAACTTCTTAAAGAAGTACCGCTCCTGGCACAGCATGATGGGGAAAACCCAGGTAATCTTCCCGGAAAAGTCCGAATCTTTGTGGACGATTTACTGGATTTCTTTTCTAAGAAAGGATAAACTAAATAGAGCGTTATCAAAGTGCTTAAGGAGGAAGATCATTGCATCGAAAACACGTATTGCCTAACGGGGTCCGAATCATCACCGAAGAGATTGATTATGTCCGTTCCGTGGCGATTGGGATCTGGGTCGGAACAGGATCCCGCAATGAAACGGAAGGGTATGAAGGTATTTCTCATTTCATTGAACATATGTTTTTCAAAGGAACCGTAAAACGAAGTGCACGTCAGCTTGCAGAATCTCTGGAAGCAGTCGGCGGCCAGATTAATGCGTTTACGACCAAGGAGCTTACCTGTTATTATGCCAAAGTGCTCGATGAGGACATCTCACTGGCGATTGATGTCTTAAGTGATATGTTTTTTAACTCTCTCTTTGATCCGAAGGAGATGGATAAAGAAAAAAATGTTGTCATTGAAGAAATCAAAATGTATCAGGATTCTCCGGATGAGCTGATCCATGATCTCTTTTCCCAGTATGTCTGGCATAAAGACCCGCTGGGCAAACCGATCCTCGGTATTGAAGAAACCATTCATGGTTTAAGCAGTGAGAAGGTCAGGCATTATCTAGAGACGCACTATACACCTGATCAGGTCGTCATTGCGGTAGCCGGAAAAATCAAGCATGAGGATATCATCCGCCAGCTAGCCATGTTCGGTGATTTTCAGAGACAAAGAACAGATTCCATCAAGGAAAACCCTCAGGGGACGACCTTCCGAAAAACAATGGGCAAAGATACCGAGCAGATGCACCTGATTGTCGGGGTTCCGGGTCTTGGGCAGGATCATGAGGATATCTATGTGATGCATGTGATCAACAGCATCTTAGGTGGAGGGCTTAGTTCACGCCTTTTTCAGGAAATCAGGGAACAGAGAGGTCTGGCTTATTCCGTCTATTCCTATCACTCCACCTATGCCGACACCGGTCTGTTTGCGGTGTATGCAGGCACGAGCCCCGGGAATACGGATGAAGTCATCAAATGCATTCTCGATGAATTGAATAAATTAAAAAGAGAAGGATTAACTGAAGAGGAACTCATGAAAACGAAAGCCCAGATCAAGGGCAACCTTTATTTGGGGCTAGAATCTGTCAGTAGTAGAATGAGCAGACTCGGCAAAACAGAGCTGTCTTTCGGCGAAGTAAAAACACCGGAAGAGGCAGTCGAAAAACTGGAAAAGGTCACCACGGCCGATATTACGAGAGTGATGGAGCGTCTCTGGCAGAAAGACAAAATCAGCATCCTCACGCTGGGACAGAAGGATTATCATTCGGATATTGAAAAACTAGTTGATGAAGCCTTTGCCTAATTACTAGGTGAAAAGACAGAATGAAGAAATAAAAGAGATAAAAACAGATAAAGGAATAAAGAAGAGGAAAAATTAGGATGGAAGAAACGGTTAAAGTTAGATTTAAACGAATTTCGGCCGGGGATACCCAAAAGCCTGAAATACCATTGTATGCAACCGCGGGGGCTGCCGGCGCAGATCTATATGCCTGTCTGGACCAGAAAATGGTGGTGCGACCAGGGGAAAGAGTGAGAGTCCCGACCGGTATCGCTATAGAGCTGCCAGGTCCGCAAATCGCAGCTTTTGTATTTGCCCGCAGCGGCCTAGCGGATAAAAAAGGGCTTACCTTGAGTAACGGTGTCGGTGTTATTGATTCTGATTTCCGGGGTGAAATCAAAGTATTAATGATCAATCTCGGGCAGGAAGACGTTACGATCAGCAACGGCGATCGAATTGCCCAGATCGCATTTATACCCGTCTGTAGGACTGCTTTTTACGAAGTAGAAGACCTTGGGGATACAGCCAGAGGTGAAGGGGGCTTTGGGTCGACGGGAGTCTAAGAATTATGTGAACAAGACGAAGCATAAATAAAAAATAATTAGGTAACGACCCTCTTAGTATGGGTCGTATTTTTTTTACTAAGTTTCTGAGAATATAAGAGGCCGTTAAAGAAGGATATACCATATTTGCATAGAATTGTAAAAGATATATGGATATTTTTACATTATAGTTGTTGGAAGGTGATTTTGTTGTATAAAGCCGTTATTGTAGAAGATGATGTATTTTTTCGGCAGAAACTCGCAACGGTGATTTCCTCCACTTTAGATATTGAAGTCGTCTGCACATTTTCCAGCGGGGAAGAGTTCCTGATGCAAATCAACAAAATGCATCCTGATATTCTGTTTTTGGATATTGGTTTGCCAGGAATCTCCGGAATACAGGTAGCTGAATTAGTCAGGGAGGATTATCCGTACATGGAGATCATCCTGATCACAGCGGATGAACATTATCTCCAAGAGGCTGTACGCCTTTATGCCTCCGACTTCATCACCAAACCACTGGATATCGCAAGACTGAACCAAACGATGAGCAGAATTATGAAAAAGTCATTGATTCCAGGCTTACTGATTGAATTAAAAACGACTGATTCAGTGGAGATATTAAGGCAGGAGGAGATTTGTTTTGTGGAAGCAATGGCGAAAAAGAGTATCATTTATACCATGAAAAAAACCCTCACCTGTCTTCATCTGATACGGGAATTAGAGGAACGTTTGGATAAAAGACAGTTCTTTAGAAGCAATCGCTCCTATTTAGTCAATCTGCGATGGATTGATGCGGTCAGACCAACCTCCAGAACAACTTTTCAAATTACTTTTCAAGGTATAAAAGAAAGCGCTTATCTTCAAAAGAAACGCTATCCAGAATTCCGGGAACGTTTGAAACTATTTTTAGGAGAAGGTGGACAGAGTCAATGGCGCAGCGTTTAATAGAGATTATTATTTTTTCGATTCCTGAATCTATTGTGATCCTTTATTTAGCTTTTAGTATATTGGGTAAGAAAATTAACATGCTTAAAATGATAGAAATGGGATCCGTACTCGGGGTTGCTGTGTATATCTCACGTTGGATAACGGGAAGTTTTATCTTAAATATTGTAATATCCGCGTTAATGATTATTTTCCTTCTAAAGACCTTGGCCTCAATCCCGGTTTTTGAAGCGGCAGCCGTCGGTTTATTAGCTATTTCTTCGTATTTATCGATCGAATTTGTCAATGTGAAGACCTGGCAGATTTTTTCAGGTGTCAGCCCAAATTTGATCGAAGAAGATTTACTTCTTAAAATTGTCTGGTTCATCCCCCAAATCCTTGTGATGTTGGGACTTCAGTTGCTCATCGGGCATTTTACCCGAAATAAAAAAACAATAAACCGAAAAAGTTCAAAGGAATTCAGGCATGAAGATCAATATTTATAAAATATCTATTTTTGTTTTCGTTATACAGGCTCTATTCACCGTGATTCTGCTGAACAATGGTTATATGAAAAGTTATTCCTTCCTTCAGCCTGTGCATGCAGAATTACTGGAGTTGATTTTTGGCTTTATCATTATTTTATTAAATTTAGTTGCCGTAGTTGTTGTCAAATCTTTGTACATGAAAGGGCTGGAAGATGAGAAACTGAAGTCAACTGAAATAAAATATGCCAACCTGATTGAGCAAAATCGCATTTACCGTCAGCATCATCATGATTTGAAAAACCATCTCACCGTCATTCATGGCTTACTGAGTCTTGAAAAATACACTGAATTAAGTGAATACCTGGATTCTTACATTCACTCTATAAACGATGTTTTATTGAAGGTCGATACAGGCGTTGATGAAATGGATATCCTTTTTACTTCTGAAATTCAAGAAGCGAAGCATAAAAATATTGAAGTCAATTTAGTCCTGAAAACGAAAATCAAATGCAGCAAAAGGCATGTTCTAGATCTTGTAGGGATATTAGGGAATCTATTCAACAATGCAATAGAAGCCGTTCAGGAATTGGATCTTTCTTCCAGAAAAATCAGTATTATTTTTTACCAAGATCCCTTAGAATACACATTCCAATTCATTAATCCAATGTCTGCGACAAACGCCAACTCTGATAGACTTTTTGTAAAAGAAGGTTTTAGTACCAAAGGAGAAGACAGGGGACAAGGTTTAGCGATCGTAAGTAAGCTTGTTGAGCGATTGGATGGCAGTATAAACATTGACACTGCCAATCATCAATTTAGAATCATGGTAGAAATCCCCAAACATAACCTGGAGGAAGGGTGAGAAATTGTTCAGTTTAGAGGAGATTGCTCATCATCTGACTGCAAATATGACTAAAGACAGCACGATGGATACTGCTCAAAAAGCGAAAATAGAATACGGATTATCCTTGACACTTGGCGTGATGATCGAATTTGTTTTGACGGTAGGTATATCCGCTTTTTTAGGGTCAACTGTTTATACACTCGTAATAATGCTTTCAGCTTTAGTTTTAAGGGTGTTTACCGGCGGGTCCCATTGCTCCAGTTACCGGCGTTGTCTTGTGTTTACAATACTAATTTTTGTCGGTTTATCATTAATTACCAAAATAATTGCAGTCAATACTCCTTTCAATGGAATAATTGAAATGTTCTTATTCCCTGCGATTATCGGCATAGCCGTTCAGGGATTTATGTTGACTGGCATCGGTAAAAAGTTTGTAACAGCCAGTGATAGGGGCATGCAAAGAATGAAGATTTAATCTGAGATGTCATTTCATTCCATCAAATGATAATTTCATTCCAAAATCAACCATCCATTGTATATTTCATATAAACTATGACTACAGCATCCAAAAATATACAAAGGAGTTGAAAGGTATGGGGACTACGAAGAAATTCAGATTTTCAATTATTTTACCCGTATTGGCGTTTATCGGGGCTATCGGGATCATAACGCCGAATTGCCTGGGATGGTTTTATGAACCGAAGAGACCTAAAAAGCTGAATTAAGAAAAAGTACATTTACAATTTACTTTATTAAAGGAGGTAAAGATACAATGAAAAGAACAAAAAGAACAATGTTTACATTTGCTTTTGTTCTTCTACTTTTATTAGGCTTACAAGTTCCGACATATGCAGCACAAGACGGACAAATAAGAAAAGTTACTACTGGTGGAGTTAATATGCGTTCAGGACCTGGTAGTTCATATTCAGTTATAATGACATTGTCTCAAGGTGAAGCACTTGCTTACCAAAGCACAAGTGGCGATTGGGATTATTTTAAAGGATGGAAGTATACAACAAGTTCTATCGTAAATGGTTATGTCCCTTCCGGGTCTGCTGTATCGTTTACTTTAGCAACAGCCAAATATGCTTTAAGCATTTATTCATCAGAAAGCGACTCAAGTTATGTTGGTTATGATGTACCTGCAAATGCGTATCTAAATGTTGATACAATGGCGTTCAACAGTTATTCCAATCTCTACTATCTAAGATTAACATCGTATGTTTCCGGAGGAACTTTGAATTATCAAAACGGGTATGTTCACACTAATTTTAGAACGTCTTCACCGTCAAATTATTATATAAACATATAGTTTTTTAAAAGAAGGAGGGATTTACATGAAATTTTCGTTTAACAAAATAGCTATTGTATTAACAATAGTCGCGATCATGTTAATCGGGAGTATAGCTGTTTATGCAAGTAGTAATATACAATCACCCAAGATTGCTTCAATAACCAAGGTAGAACCAAATAAAGTCCTTCGTGGCACTTGGAATTTAACTGTGACAGAAATAGCATTTTATCCAGGAAGCACAGTTCCAGATCAAAAGGGTGCGTCTATTACAATTAAGATGGACAATGTTGATGGACCAGGGAAATCTTTTCTGCCAACTGGCTTCATTACTGCTTTAGTCGGAGAAAGTGGCAAAGTTTATGAATTGGACACGAATCATCCGTTTGATAAATTATATACCTCTAGTCAAGATGCTATGAAAATGGAAGCGAAAGAAAAGGGGATGAATTACGAACCGGGAGTCTTTAAAATTAAAGCACACTTGATGGTTGATAGAAGCGAAAAAAACATTTCCAAAGTAATCTATCAAAATGAGAAAGGAGAAAAAATAGAAATACCTATTCAAGGGATTACGCCGGTAGATGTTCAGCCTAATTCAGACGCAAAATAAATAAAGTAGGAAGAAAGGCTGCGGATTTGAACGTAGCCTTTTTTAACAAGCACTATTATCATGAGTTCGTACATGTTCATGTCTGGGAGGAAAGCGTGAGAAAAAAGTGACCTTTTCTCGATAAAACGGGCACTGGGTTTTCTAACGAATTCTCATGAACTCTCAATATTTCGATTTGGAAGCAGAAGACCGCCCTCGCCGGGTGGCAGAAGGCCATTGTCATTGAAATGTGCTTATCGCCTGCGATTATCGGCATAACCGTTCAGGGATTTATGTTGACTGGTATTGGCAAAAAGTTTGTAACAGCCAGTGATAGGGGCATGCAAAGAATGAGATTTAATCTCAGATGTTATTTCATTCCATCAAATGATAATTTCATTCCAAAATCAACCATCCATTGTATATTTCATATAAACTATGACTACAGCATCCAAAAATATACAAAGGAGTTGAAAGGTATGGGGACTACGAAGAAATTCAGATTTTCAATTATTTTACCCGTATTGGCGTTTATCGGGGCTATCGGGATCATAACGCCCAATTGCCTAGGATGGTTCTATGAACCGAACAGACCCAAAGAGTTAAGGTAAACACTACAATCTAGGGCGCTTGATACAAAAGAAGTTTTGTTGTCAATTTATGGAGAAAGTATCTGAATAGTAGATCCTGTTTTTGAATAATGGAAAGAGGTGATAAACATGAATAAAAAGAAACTAGTTTCAAGGATTGGATTATGTGTTGGAGCATTAGCCCTCGTATTGATTGTGGGGTATTCGGGAAGCGCTTTTTCCGATAGCAATAACAAGTATTTAGATAAAGAATACTCCGTCAAAGAATCAATTCAAAGATCTTTTGACTTGGACAATCAAGGCCTAAAGCCAATTTATTTAAGAGATCTATTTGATGATAGCATTGCAACAGAAAGTGATGAAGTTAGATCAAAGCTTATTTCATGTTATAAAATGCTACGTCAAGAAAATGAGATTGCCCAAGGAGACTTTAAGCCCATATTTTACCTGGACGGAAAAGAAAAAGTATTTATAGGGGTATTGCATCCGAATGATAGCATTACTCTTACCGAATTTGATATATCAAAAGATAAACCTGAAAAAATCGATAAAAAGGTAAAGGAGGCAGCGAAATAAGATGAAAAAGAAGCTAATTCCTTTATTAACTTTAACTATTATCTTATGTTCTTCAGTAGCAGCTTACGCTGTAACAATGTCAGGTAGCTCTTCAATTCAAACTGGATATATCAATATGACCTGCACATCAACTACCACTACAAGTGAATCGTGGGCGAAATGGGTTTTAAACGATTTTTATCAAGATGGCATACTTCGGAATAACAGTGAAAATAGTAATTTGACTGGAACGTCTGTATCTACTTCATGTAATGCACTTAATATTCCAGGAACTCAAGTTTGGGAATGCTATGGGGAACATGGAATAGGTCTTGATGACGGCACTGAATTAATTAAATATTCATATGCAACTAAGAATTGGTAAAGAATACCACGAAATACACCATTCAAACGAAAACATATGATACAGTGGAAGCTGTATTACAGGGAAAATAACATTATAGAAAAATCTAATGTTTAATATTTTTAACTAGTACAGAAGTATAGATTTCAGAGCTGATAAAAATTAATTATATGACTACTTTTAGTCTACTGCTTACGCCTGATAATGGTTACGGCAGTAGGCTGTTTTCTAATGTATCTAGTTCAATTCATTCTTTCAATATTTATCATATCTGGGAGGAAAGGATATGCATTTTTCGACGTCGTCGTCTTTGGGACAAACCTGAGCGTATAAAACGAAGACTCCATGATGTCAACCGATTTCCCACGAGAATGTTTTTCCGCTGTAACCGTCAAATAAGCGGGTGTATAGAAATAGAGCAAAGAACAGTGTAAACTGAAATCTTTGCTCTATTTGCAGATAGCTTGAATTTTCGGATTCCACGGAAGATAACTTTCAAGAATCTCTGGATACTGCCCAAACGGTTCACCCGGTAAGCGATCAAAAATATAATCAAGGTATTTGTATGGGCTTAATCCATTAGCCTTGGCGCTTTCCACTATGCTGTAGACTGCAGCACTAGCCTCGGCACCTTTGGGACTGCCACTAAATAGCCAATTCTTGCGGCCAATTGTAAAAGGCCGAATGCAATTTTCAGCGAGATTATTGGAAATTGAGCAATTTCCATCCTTCAGGTAATTTATCAGATCTGGTTTACGGCTTAAGTCATAATTTATTGCCTGGCTCAGTTTGGATTTTGGTAGAACTTTATCCGCAGTGGAATCAGCCCATTCCCAAAAAGCATCAAGTACCGGTACTTCCTGCTCCAGTCGCTTAAGTCTTCGTTCATCACTTGTCAGATTCTCCAGTGTTTTTTCTATCTCAAAAAGCTTATTGCAATAATTTATTCCTTGACCCGAAAGGGTATCATCCGGTCCGCGAATATCCTTCGGCAGGGCATCAACGAAGTTTCTTCTCAGATGCGACCAGCAAAGGCAGCGGGTAATGCGCTCAACTTTTTGGTAACCACTGTAGGCATCCGTATGTAAAAATCCCGTAAATCCTTTAAGAAACTCCTGCGGGTAAATTCCATTTCTTCCTGGCTCATACTCAAATATTCGAATGGGATGTCCCGCATCTTTTGCTGTAGTGTATACCCACATATAGGAATCGCTCGTATTCTTCCGGCCTTCTTCATTCATGACCTGTACAGGTGTTTCATCGGCATGTAGATAGCGTTCCTTAAGAAGTTCAGTATGCATCAGGTTTAGGATGGGGCTAAGCCAGTCACGGGATGCGACCATAATCCAATTCGCCATGGTTGCGCGGCTTAAAGACAAACCGAGTGTCTTCCATTCTTTTTCCTGCCGATATAGCGGCATAGCATTTACGAATTTCTGATGCATGACCCAAGCTACTGTGGAAGATGTCGCCAGAGAGTGTTGAATAACGGGATCTGGCATTGGGGATTTTTCCATATAGGGCAAACCATTTTTGCGGCAGCTACGGCATTCGAAGGTCTCCCGGTAAACATCGATCACTTTCAGTTTAGCCGGAATATATTCTACCTCTGTACGTACGAACTCTTCGCCTACCGAGACCAAAGCTGTGCTGCATGTCTCACAGAAGCGTTCTTCTTCGACAAGCGTGCAGAGTTTCTTCTCATGCGGCAGGTTTTCTAAAAGCTCCATTCGCCCATCTTTTGCTTTTTTTCTCTGGTACCCATTAACTCTTTTTAAGTCAGGTTCTTTAACCTTTGGATCGGATTCCATTTCCGCTTCATTAAAAAGAGACATCTGTCCTAAAGATAGGGCGGATGTCTTCTCTGAACTGCGGCCATATAGTTTGCGTGTAAGATGGTGAACAGTTTCCAGGAGAAGTCTGTTTTCCTTCTCCAATTCGGATATGCGATTTTCCAGAGTCTTAATCTCTTGAGACGTACTCATTAATCACAAAATCCTTTACGTTTTTACTGTAATAATTGTACCATAAAAATGCCGAAGAATCCAGTATTTATGCGGATTTTCGGCACTGCTAGCACTAATTTTACAGAGAAAAACACTGCTCGGTATTGAGTTTTTTTACAGCCCTGGGCTGGTCAATGGACAGCCCTTCCATAAGCCAGCGAAATTCCTGGACAGTGACGCTGCGGACAGCCTCAGCATTCCTCGGCCACTTAAATTTGCCGGTTTCCAGCCGCTTGTACAATAACACGAAGCCATCGCCTTCCCAATAAAGCGCTTTGAGCCGGTCATGACGGTGTCCACAGAATAGAAATAAGCTGTTTTGAAATGGGTTTAATTGAAAGTTCTGCTGGACGAGAGCGGCCAGCCCGTTAATGGATTTGCGCATGTCGGTATACCCGCAAGCGATATAAATTTTCTCTGCTTTGGATATATCACCGAACATTTTGAAGGGCCCTCAAGGTGTTTTCAATCAAGGTCTGAGATGCGTTGTTATGGATTTCCAAAGTCATAGCATCACAACGAATGATGATATCCGGAAATACTTGCCGATCGGCAGACTCAGCAGCAACTCGCGCGATCGGAATATTTAGCGGCACAATGGAGTTGTTTCCTTCATTCATTGAAGGGAGGGCTTCGCAGGCAGCCTTACGGATACGCCTTAGCCAATAAAAGTATGTGGTCTCCTTGATGTTATGCTCAGCGCACCAGCAAGTTACTGTTTGACCACTACTTCGGCATTCGCGGATTTGCTGGGTCCATTGACTCAGTCGGTATTGCTGTGCAACTTTCCTGGTGTCCAACCCTAAGCCTCCTTTCAAAGTTTTTACAGTTTACTTGAAAAACTTTGAATTACTTTAACTTAGAGTTTATTGTCCCATAATCCCATAGGAGTTTCTATACACTGTCTCCTTTGACGCTTACTTTCCGCTAAACATTCTCGTGGGAAAGTTAAGTTAATTAATTATTGCTTAAGCCTTTTCGGCTTTTTCAAAAAGAAAGTCAAAAAGACTGCTAACAAACATAGGATACACGAAATGGTAAACGCAAGTGAATAGCTTTTTGTGGCATCGGCGATTCGGGCTGCCATTAGGGGGCCAAAGACACCCCCGACACCCCAGGCAGTAAAGACAAAACCATAATTTACTCCGGCATGTTTTGTACCAAAATAGTCATAGGTTGCTGATGGGAAGAGTGAAAGCAAAGAACCGTAGCCTAATCCTGCAATCGCTGCACCCAACGCAATTAATACCGGAGTATTGTAAGTGCTGAAAGCGAGCATGTTGAGTGCCTGGATCAAAAAGAAAATACGCATCGACCAGGAACGCCCTATTTTATCGGAAAGCCAACCGGCAATAACCCTGCCGGAGGCATTGAAAACGGCCAGTAAAGCGACCATCGCGTACCCCCAGGAAATACCGGCCTGCGTCTTGGCAATTGAAGAAAGCTGGCTGATGATCATCAGCCCGGCGCTGGCTCCTGCCGCATACATCACCCAAAGCAGATAGAATTCCCGTCTTATAAGCATTTGCTGCCAGTTTAGGCCTCCTGTCGAGGCAGTAGCCGCTGAAGGGGAAGCCGTACTGCTCTGAGATTGGCCACTTAAAGTGGAAGGGACAGTCAGCAGCTGGGCAAGCAAAACAATAATTAGTAAGAACAGGATCCCTTCAATACGGAAGGTGCTCTCTATGCCAAACTTTCTCAGCAATGCATTGGTTAATGGTGCGATATAAAGAGAAGCCAAACCAAAGCCGGCAACAACGACACCCGAGATCAGACCTTTTTTCTCTGGGGGAAACCATTTGACTGCGGCAGGTGTCGCAGCCGAGTATCCGAGACCGATCCCCATCCCGGCAATTAAACCGAAAGTAACGATCAGCATGGTCAGTGAGTGCGTAAAGCTGCTCAGGATTAAGCCACTGCCTGCCATGATTCCGCCAAGGGCAGCAATCCAGCGGGGGCCGTACCGGTCTTGAAGATATCCGCCGGGAACCATCATCAAGGCAAACACTGCGCAGGCGACCATATACGGAACAGAAGCCGCTGTCTTAGTCCAGTGAAATTGCTCAATCAGGGCAGCTGCAAAGACGCTCCAGGTGTAAAGGACACCAAGGGCCAAATTAATACCTGTTCCGGCCAAAGTAACTGTCCAACCTTGTTTCGCTCTGTTCATCATTATCTTCCTTTCTTTATCTGTCCGTCGATCCTGATAGAATCCGGCCAGCGTTATCTTTTTACGTATCTTATCAGAAAAGAGATCGAAGGTTTGTGATTCTGACTGCAAAAGCAGTATTCCGCACGTCAACGGAAGATAATAAAGCGTTACCCGTTTACGGAAGAATAATGCCGTTTTTTCCCTCATAGATATGCTTAGGGGGGATTCCTAATGAAAGCCCTGAAGCGTTTATGAGTATTCTATATAGTGTTCTGCTGGCGCTCGGGATTGCTGTATCATTGAGAACCAGAGTAAAAGTCATGATGTGGAGGTCTCCTGAGGCACCTAATCGTTTGGCCAAAGCCATTACCCAGCTGGTCGGGACTGCGGGTGGAATTTATATTTCTTTGGAACTGCTACTGACCTTTCTAGGAATACCAGAAAACATCTGGAATCCCTCATCGGTTTATTTTATAAAGCCACTGGCTGTTTTTTCGCTGATCATTGCGATACTGCAGCCCTATGGTCAAAAAATATGGGAAACGGTCCGGGGCAGGAGTGTGTAATATGCTTTTAAGTGAACTGTCAGGAAAAGAAATTATTAATCTTCATGATGGCGCGAAGCTCGGTTCAATTGGTGAGAGTGATATTAAAATTAGCCCCGAAGGAAAAATCGAGGCAATCATCATCGATTCAAGAGCGGGATACGGAAGATTCTTTAATAAGAACAGTGAAAAAGAAGGCGGGTATGTGGTCGTCCCCTGGAAAGCCATTAAAAAAGTAGGCAGTGAAGTGATCATCGTAGATATCGATATGTAGGACCGCTCTTTGCCGTCCGTGGCATCGCGGCATTAGGCCATCCGTGGCCATCGTTTGACAGGTTTCTATTGATATAATAGAATAAGAAGTGTATTAAACCCCGAAAGGCTTCTGGCGCGGGGTTTTACGTTATCGTATTCAGGAGGGGTATATTTGGACAAAATACGCGTATTTGTTGCCGGAGCATGTGGCAAAGTGGGCATGGAAACAGTCAGGACAATACGTCTGCAGAACGATATGGAGCTTGCAGGGGTATCAGATATTCAGAATCAAGGAAAGGATATTGGATTAGTCCTTGGACAGCAGCCATTCGACCTACAGATTTCCGGCCAGATGGAAATAGAAAAATTAAAAGAACTGCAAGTAGATATTCTCGTTGATTTTACGAATCCCCAATCAGTATTTTCCAATGCCAAAACTGCAATTAAAGCGGGGGTTGTTCCTGTTATTGGGGCGACTGGGTTGGACGGTCACGAAATCAGTGAATTGGAGGATCTCTCCAAAGCGACCGGCACAGGGGTTTTTATTGCACCGAATTTTGCGCTTGGCGCAATCCTGATGATGAAGTTTGCGAAAGAAACCGCGAAATACTTTCATCATGTCGATATCATTGAATATCATCATGATCAGAAGCTGGATGCACCTTCCGGCACTGCTTTGAAAACCGCGGATATGATCTCTGAGATCCGGGAACCGATCATCCAGGGACATCCGAACGAATATGAGAAAATACCCGGTGCTCGGGGCGGAGACCTGAATGGCATTCACATCCATTCCATCCGTTTACCGGGACTGATCGCCCATCAGGAAGTCATTTTCGGAGGGTCAGGACAGACGCTCACGATCCGTCATGACGCGTATACACGGGAAACCTACATGCCCGGGGTGATACTGGCCATTCGCAAAGCATATAAGCTGACCGGACTTGTTATCGGACTGGAGAATTTCCTGGATTAGGTTAAGCACCGCGTTTCTCGGCTGCTCATATACTGGATAGTAGTTAACTGGACACTATCCAGTAAGGAGGCATAAACATGAATGCGGTACTTGAAGGAGTTCGCCTGGCAGTAATCGGCGGGGATGATAGAGAAATATTTCTTGTCCCCGAGCTGCAAAAGTGTGGTGCGAAGATCATCGGGCTCGGTCTGGAAAAGTCTCCGCTTGGAGACAGCATTGAGCATGCCAAATCTTTTACCGAGATTATCGCTAAAGCAGATGCGCTTATCTTACCTATGTTTGGCACAGATGCGCGGGGCCTGATCAAAGCAAAGTATTCTAATTCTCCGATCATCTTAAATAATGAAGTTCTGGAATTGATTCCGCCCGGTGTTCCGCTTTTTATAGGCTGGGCCCGTCCTGCCCTGATCAGCGCAGCCCAAAAGATGAACATAGACCTCGTGGAAATAGCAAACCGTAATGAAATTGTCATCTTGAATTCGATACCTTCAGCCGAGGGGGCGGTTCAGATGGCAATGGAGGCTACCACGATCACCATTCACAGCAGTGAAAGCTTTGTTTTGGGTCTTGGCCGCTGCGGCATGACACTGGTGAATCTACTGAAGGGAATGGGAGCAAAGGTTACGTGTGTTGCACGTAAGCCCTCAGACCTGGCCCGGGCTGTAGAGATGGGAGTGCGTGCTATCGGTTTTTCTGATCTTGAAAAGGAAATCAACAGGGCGGAAATCGTTTTCAATACCGTACCAGCTCTGATTCTCGGCAGAGATCTGCTGAACAAAATGTCCCGGGAAACCGTCATTATTGATATTGCCTCTATTCCGGGAGGTATTGACTTTGAATATGCCCAGATGCTTGGGATTAAGGCTCAGCTTGCCCCTGGCCTGCCCGGTATTGTCGCGCCAAAGACCGCCGGAAAAATGCTGGCGAAGCTTTATCCGCCTCTGATTCTTGAGCACCTTGTACCTGCTGCAGATGCAGCCACTGCTGCTGCAGTCCGGAAGGGGGTGCCCAAAAATGAGATTTGAAAAGCTGCACATCGGTTTTGCGCTGACCGGTTCCCATTGTACCCTTGGCCGGGTCATGGGGGTGATCAGACAACTTGTCGAAGAAGGAGCAGATATAACGCCGATTGTTTCGGAGTCCGTTAATACAGTGGATACGAGATTCGGGGATGCAACGTACTGGAAAGCTAGACTGAAAGAGATTACAGGAAAAGACCCGATCGGAACTATCCCGGAGGCAGAACCGATCGGTCCGGGCAAGCTTTTTGATTGTATGGTTATTGCGCCCTGTACCGGGAATACACTTGCCAAACTCGCTAACGGCATCACTGATACACCCGTCTTAATGGCTACTAAAGCACACTTGCGCAACTTAGGCCCCGTGGTAATTGCTATATCTACAAATGACGGGTTAGGGGTTAACGCTAAAAATATCGGAGCCTTACTCTCAGCTAAGAATATCTACCTGGTGCCTTTTGGTCAGGACAGCCCGCTCAAAAAGACCAATTCTCTCGTTGCCCAGATGGATAAAATACCGGACACAATACTGCTGGCCTGCCAGGGAAAACAAATTGAACCGCTCCTGGTAGAAATTTCTTCTTCTGAGTAGCCAAAATATTTAGTATCCTATGAGAGAATAATGATTTATACTATATTAATACCTAGTTGTTGAAAGTGAATTGTCAGAATTATTGAATATTCATGTTTAGGAGGATCTCAATGCCAAATATTGCAATTGTCGGAGCAACGGGTGTCGTTGGTCAGGAATTTTTGAAAATTCTTGCTGAACGGAAGTTTCCGGTGGATGAGCTTCGCTTGCTTGCGACGAAAAGATCAAGCGGATCACGGATTTCCTGGCAGGGAAAAGAAATAGAAGTACAAGAAACAACGAATCAGAGCTTTCAAGGCATTGATATCGCCTTATTTGCGGGTGGTTCCGCCAGTACGGAGTATGCGCCGGCCGCAGTCCAGAGCGGAGCAGTCGTTATTGACAACAGCAGTGCTTTTCGGCTAAATCCGGATGTTCCTCTGGTTGTACCTGAAGTCAACCCCGAAGATGTCAAATGGCATAAAGGGATTATCGCCAATCCGAACTGTTCCACGATTATCATGGTCGTGGCACTAAAACCGCTCGAAGCGCTTTCGCGAATTAAACGTATTGTGGTATCCACATATCAGGCAGTTTCCGGCGCGGGCAAAGAAGGGATTATTGAACTGGAGGAACAGGTGAAGTCGTGGAGCAACGGGAAAAAAATCACGGATATTGATACTTTCCCATATCAGATCGCCTTTAACCTGATACCCAGAATTGATGTATTTCAGGAGGGTGACTATACAAAGGAAGAATGGAAAATGGTCAAGGAAACCCAAAAAATCTTCCATAGGGATGATTTGCGTGTTACGGCTACTTGTGTCCGTGTTCCGGTCTTTCGTTCTCACTGTGAATCCATCAATATTGAGACTGAGAAAAAACTCACGATCGATCAGGTCAAGGCTGCATTTGCCCAGGCTCCCGGCGTAATCTTAAAAGACGATTCGGCGAAAGATATTTATCCGATGCCGCTCGACAGCTCGAACAGGGATGAAGTTCTGGTCGGAAGAATCCGGGAAGATCAAACCATCGATCAGGGGATTAATCTCTGGATCGCAGGTGATCAGATTCGCAAAGGTGCAGCGACAAATGCAGTCCAGATTGCAGAATTGCTGTTATAATAGATAGGAAATAACGGATAAGATTAAAAGATAAGAAAACATAGACGTTATAATAATAAGGAAAGCAAAATTCAAGACAAGTTAAGAAAATTAGAGGAAGGAGAAATTACCTTGCGTATATTGGTTCAAAAATTTGGCGGAACTTCCCTGGCCAATCCGGAAAGAAGAGCGCAGGTCGCTGCTAAGGTTTCCGAGGCTATTAATCAAGGGTTTTCGCCTGTGGTTGTTGTTTCTGCAATCGGGCGTTCGGGAGATCCCTATGCGACCGATACGCTGATTAAGATGGTTTCAAGCATTTATTCCGAAGTGCCCAAAAGAGAAATGGATTTACTCTTAAGTTGCGGGGAAATCATTTCCGGCAGCATTATGGTTAGCACGCTGCAGGGTCTGGGGTTGGAAGCTGTTCTTTTAACGGGTGGACAGGCCGGCATTATCACCAACAGCAGTTTTGGCGATGCAAGAATTGTCAGAATCGAACCGGAAAATATCCTGGAGCAGCTGAAAGAAGGCAAGGTTGTCGTCATTACGGGCTTCCAAGGTATGACCGAAAACGGACAAATTACAACCCTGGGCAGAGGCGGAAGCGACACAACGGCTTGTTCGATTGGTGTCGCACTAAATGCTGAAGCAATTGATATTTATACGGACGTCGAAGGTATTATGACCGCAGACCCCCGGATCGTTCAGGACGCCAAAATCCTTGACGTGATCACCTATAATGATATCTGCCATCTGGCGCATCAGGGAGCCAAAGTCATCCATCCGCGCGCCGTGGAAATCGCGATGCAGAAGAATATCCCATTGCGGGTAAAATGTACGTTTTCCGATGCTCCAGGAACGCTGGTCACCAATGTTCAGCCCGACCTCGCGGAGGGTTCGGACATGATCGGCGACAGGATTATTACAGGGATTGCACATACCCCGAATGTCACCCAGATCAAGATCCACGTTCAAGAAGAAGAAAATAAACCCAAAGCGATCACCAAAATATTCAAGGGGATGGCTTTAGCGGATATTAGTGTCGATTTCATCAGCGTTCAACCAGAAACTGTCCTGTATACAGTTCGTGATGAGCTGGCAAAGAAAGCCGTCAATATTTTAAAGAATCTGGGTTTCAACCCTGAATCCGCGCCAGGATGCGCCAAAATTGCGCTCGTCGGCGGGGGAATTGCCGATGTGCCCGGTGTCATGGCCAATATGGCAGAAGCACTTGCTGAGAGCGGCATTGAGATTCTTCAGTCCGCTGACTCTCATACCACGATCTGGGTACTTGTCAAAAAAGAACATATGGTTCCGGCTGTGCAGTCTTTGCACAAAAAATTTGAGCTTGGTATTTGACAGCCAGGCATAAAATAGTTTATGGAGGAAAGAGAAATGTTTGGCAGCGTTTTAACCGCTATGGTGACACCATTTAACGATAAGCTGGAGATCGATTATCCTGCGGCCGCAATACTGGCCAGATATTTGGTTGAAAACGGCACAGAAGGGATCGTCGTAGCCGGAACAACCGGTGAGAGCCCTAATCTGACCGGTGAAGAAAAGCTTAACCTTTTTACGACGGTGAAAGAAGCAGTTGGGGATACGTGTAAAGTCATTGCAGGCGTGGGTACCTATTCCACGCGTGAAAGCGTTGAACTTGCTGAAAAAGTCTCAAACCAGCTCGATGGCATTATGGCAGTGGTTCCGTATTACAGCAAACCTTCCCAGGAAGGTCTTTATGAGCATTTTAAAGCCATCGCAGCGGCCACAGACCTGCCTGTGATGCTTTATAACATACCAGGAAGGACAGTCATCAACCTTCTTCCTTCTACAGTCGCCAAACTAGCTGGAATCTCAAATATTGTCTGCATTAAAGAAGCAGCAGGATCGATGGACCAGGTCAGTGAACTGAAAAAGGAACTGTCTTCGACCTTTGCGATTTATTCGGGCGATGATTCATTGACCTTGCCGATGCTGTCTCTAGGCGGGGCAGGGATCGTAAGTGTCGCTTCTCATCTGATCGGTACCCAGATGCAAAAAATGGTTGCTGCGTTTAAGGCCGGCGATATGGAGAAAGCTTTAAAATGGCATCTGCTGTTGTTCCCAATCTTTAAAGGGATGTTCGTGGCAACAAATCCAGTGCCTGTGAAGTATCTGCTGAATGAAGTCGGCATCAAAGCCGGGGGCTACCGGTTGCCTATCGTTGGCCCGACCCAGACGGAACAGGCTTCCTTAAAAGAATTGCTCACGAATATCCGAAATCTGCCTGAAGAGGTCTGACCTTAGAAATTACTTTCAGATAAAACTAAAAGTAAAAGCAAAAAATTAAAACTTTGGTTATGCCGAAGTTTTAGTTTTATTCGCGAATGGGCAACAATAATGTTGGAAGCTGTTCACCCAGCTTGCATATCTGATATTCAGGTACTATAATAAATCTAATGGTGTTGTACGGCTAACCGAATAACGGAATCAAAGAAACCAAGAGGTATTTTTACCTGTTTCTATTTTTGTTTGTGTTTTTTTGTTGTAGTCTTTTTTTATCCTGCTCAGATACTTCGGGGTATCTCCTTGTTTCCTTATGCTGACAAATTAATAGGATTGAAATTGAAATTAATAAAGTAAAATATATATAAATTGATGGAGGTATTGCCTTTGCCAAAAGAACACAAACTGCAAATTATCCCTTTAGGCGGATTGGGTGAAATCGGGAAAAACATGACGCTGATAAAGTATGACAACCAGATGATCATGATTGATGCCGGTATGGCTTTCCCTGAAGATGACATGCCCGGAATTGATCTGGTCATCCCTGACTATTCCTATGTCATCGAAAACAAGGACATGCTGCTCGGGATTATGGTGACCCATGGTCATGAAGATCATATCGGCACATTCCCCTATCTTCTGAAGGACATAGACGCGCCTGTATTTGCGCCAAAACTTACCTTGGGACTGATCCAGGCCAAATTAAAGGAGTGCAATGTCAACCGGTTTAAATCGACTGTCGTCAATCCTGGAGAGAGTATCAAGCTTGGCGTTTTTAAAATTGATTTTATCCGGGTCAACCACAGCATACCTGATTCTGTGAGTCTGGCTATCCATACACCCCTCGGTGTGATCGTCCATACCGGAGATTTTAAACTGGATCATACCCCCGTTACATCGGAGATCCTAGATATTTATAAATTCTCCGAATTGGGTGAAAAAGGCGTACTCTGCTTAATGTCCGACAGCACGAATGTAGAAAGGCCTGGTTTTACGATGTCGGAGAGAGTGGTCGGACAGATGTTCGACGATGTATTCCGCACCGCCAAGGAAAGAATCATTTTAGCCAGCTTTGCTTCGAATATCCATCGCGTGCAGCAGGTCATCACCGCTGCTTTCAAAACGAACAGGAAGGTTGCCATTGTCGGCAGGAGCATGCAGAATTACGCCTCAATCGCTGCTGAATATGGCTATCTGATCATTCCAGAAGGAACGCTGGTCGATGTAGAAGAGGTTCTCCAGCTGCCACCGAATCAGGTCTGTATTATTACAACAGGGAGTCAGGGGGAACCGATGTCGGCACTTTCCCGCATGGCTTCCAGCGACCATAAACAGGTCGAGATCCTGCCAGGTGATACGGTGATTATCTCCGCGAGTCCGATTCCGGGAAATGAGAAATCGGTGGCCCGAACCATCGATCAGTTGTTTAAACTCGGCGCCAATGTGATCCACGAACAAGCATCAGGCGTCCATGTTTCCGGTCATGGCAGTCAGGAAGAATTAAAGATGATGCTGAATATGGTAAGACCGCAGTATTTTGTGCCTGTGCACGGTGAGTACCGCATGCTGATTAAGCATGGCCAGATTGCCGAACAGCTTGGAATTTCGCATAAAAATATTTTTATTGCCGAAAATGGAAGTGTCATTGAGTTCACCAGAAATGGAGCAGGTATCGCCGGGAAAGTGCCATCCGGCAGAATTTTAGTGGACGGGCTTGGTGTAGGGGACGTCGGCAATATTGTGCTGCGCGACCGCAAACAGCTGTCTCAGGACGGTATTTTAATCGTAGTTATTGCGCTGAGCCGTTCCACCAATGAAATTGTTGCCGGGCCTGATATTGTGACCAGGGGATTCGTCTATGTCAGAGAATCCGAGACAATGCTGGATGAGGCTAAAGAGAAAATCAGACAGACCACCGAACGCTGCATCGAGAACGGTATTATTGAATGGGTCACACTCAAAAATCAGATTAAAGACGTTCTAGGCAAGCATCTGTATGAAAAAACGAAAAGAAAACCGGTCATCCTGCCAATCATTCAGGAAGTGAAATAAGTTCAACAAGTTCGAACATTTTTTTCCTAAACGGGTTGACAATGTTTTCGCATTTAGCTATACTATCAAATGTTCTCGCAATTTTGGCCCGTTGGTCAAGCGGCCTAAGACACCGCCCTTTCACGGCGGTAACACGGGTTCGAATCCCGTACGGGTCACCATTTAAAATCCGACGTTCGTGGTTTTTCCTCGAACATCAGATAAGGGCGATTAGCTCAGCTGGGAGAGCGCCTGCCTTACAAGCAGGATGTCGGCAGTTCGATCCTGTCATCGCCCACCAAACTCGAAGTTCGAAGTTCGAGGCGCGAAGCTTGAAAAAGCATATTAAGATATTGCTTGAAGAGCGGAAGGTACGGACTGAACATCGGGAAACTTACTGCTGAGGAATACGAAGGTTCGAATATCGAACGTCGTGCCTCGAATATCGAATTGGCCCCGTAGCTTAGTGGTTTAAAGCGCCTGCCTGTCACGCAGGAGATCGTCGGTTCAAATCCGATCGGGGTCGCCATAATTTATTAAATTACGAATCCATCCTGAAACCGATGGGGTGTCGCCAAGCGGTAAGGCACCAGACTTTGACTCTGGCATACGTTGGTTCGAATCCAGCCACCCCAGCCAGACGGGTCATTAGCTCAGCTGGTAGAGCACCTGACTCTTAATCAGGGTGTCCAGGGTTCGAGCCCCTGATGGCCCACCATCAAAACAATATTATTTCCGAGCCATTAGCTCAGTCGGTAGAGCATCTGACTTTTAATCAGGGTGTCCCGCGTTCGAGTCGCGGATGGCTCACCATCTATCATGCGGGTGTAACTCAGTGGTAGAGTGTCACCTTGCCAAGGTGAAAGTCGCGAGTTCGAATCTCGTCACCCGCTCCAAAAAAATATGCGCTCGTAGCTCAGCTGGATAGAGCGTCTGACTACGAATCAGAAGGCCGGGGGTTCGAATCCCTCCGAGCGCACCATTGTTCCAGAAGGCATTCGCCGTTATAGCTCAGTAGGTAGAGCGTATCCTTGGTAAGGATAAGGTCACCGGTTCAATCCCGGTTAACGGCTCCAGTTTTATGCGGGAGTGGCGGAATTGGCAGACGCGCACGTTTGAGGGGCGTGTGGTTAACACCGTGCGGGTTCAAGTCCCGCCTTCCGCACCAATCAGTAGTTTACGGAGAAGTACTCAAGTGGCTGAAGAGGACGGTTTGCTAAACCGTTAGAGTGGGTAACTGCTGCGAGGGTTCAAATCCCTCCTTCTCCGCCAGCATATTCCTCGATAGCTCAACGGTAGAGCAATCGGCTGTTAACCGATAGGTTGCTGGTTCGAATCCAGCTCGGGGAGCCATGGCAGGGTAGCCAAGTGGTCTAAGGCAAGCGGTTCATACCCGCTCATCCGAGGGTTCAAATCCCCCCCCTGCTACCAAACATGCGGGTGTAACTCAATGGTAGAGTGCCAGCCTTCCAAGCTGGTTACGTGGGTTCGATTCCCATCACCCGCTCCAAAGAAAATAAAATCCTGCGCGACCGCGCAGGATTTTTTTATGGAGCGGGTGATGGGGATCGAACAGGCAGCGCCGCACCTTGCCCATGGCATCACGGCATTAGGCCACCCGTGGCCGTCAAATGCGACCTATGGAAGCATTTTCCCACCCCGGCGTGATAGCGAGCGAATTGGCAGAGGCCAATTCGCGAAGCGGAGCGATTCCCATCACCCGCGGAGTTGAGGTATGAAGTAGTAAATAAGAATGAAGAGAACACCAGAAGTATAATTTGTCAAGATTTTGTCAATGACAATTTGAGAAAAATATTACAATTTATGTTATTTAGTAGTATAATTAAAACGTATTTTTATTTCTAAAAATGAAATATAAGATAAGCGAATAAATGTAAAAAATATGTAAAAATAATGTAAATTAAATGTAAAATATAGCAGAGGGAGTGGAAATATGCCTCTATATTCGTATGTTGCTAAAGACTTTTCCGGCCAGAGATCGACAGGCGTTCTGGAAGCCGATAGTATTCAGAACTTTTACCGCCAGCTCAAAGAGCGACAGCTTTTTTGCATTGAAGTCAGTGAAAGGAAATCTGATTTTCAGCAGGTATTATTAGGAGCTGAAACATATCGTGCTTTATCATGACGATCAGATCATGGTTCTTGATTTTGGACAATTCGGTATCTTAAATCTGAAAGAGATGGCCGAATATTCCTGGTTGATGGAAAAATCAACACTGGAAATGGAGCTTGAAACCCTGCAGAAAGAGGAAGAACTTCGCTTGATTCACAGGAAGACAGATATCGAGGCCAGAGACGTTATCATTGAAGAAAAAAGTTCAGATATTCTGGTTTTAAATCTTACAGGAGTTGGTAAGCTATATGTTGCGGAGCTAATGGGGGAACTGCTCCGCAGGGGTGAAGAGATCTGGCCGGTCAAGTTCAAGCATGCGATATCCCGCTTTCGGGAAAAGATCTATTAATAGGTGATCTCCCCATAGATGATATACTTAATTGTGAAAGAAACGCCCTGCCCGGAATATTTCTTATACTCCGAACAGGGCGCTTTATTTTATTGCTTTATAACGCGACTGTTTGCACCATGGATGGCGCAACAGTCGAAGAGCGGATAGCACCATGCCGTAAGCCCCTATTTCAACTTAGAATATAAACGGCTGATCAAGATACTTCGAGAACAACTCAGGATTCACGCATCTTAAGTTAGCTTCCTCAAGGGTTACCATCTTCCGCTTAACCAGATTCGCCAGAGAATAATCCATCGGGGCCATACCCGCTTTGATGCCAGTCTGGATGACCGTATCAATCTGGTGGGTCTTGCCTTCACGGATCATATTCCGGACAGCGTCATTGACGATGAGAGCTTCCATCGCTGCAACACGTCCGGTACCATCCATAGTAGGCAGCAGCTGCTGGCAGATAATGCCCTGAAGAACAGATGCCAACTGAACTTTAATTTGCTGCAGTTGATTCGG
This sequence comes from Dehalobacter sp., assembly GCF_030063005.1. Taxonomy (NCBI): domain Bacteria; kingdom Bacillati; phylum Bacillota; class Clostridia; order Eubacteriales; family Desulfitobacteriaceae; genus Dehalobacter; species Dehalobacter sp. The sequence goes on along the minus strand of NZ_JAPDHR010000001.1, from coordinate 3,487 downwards.
CGGAAAAACATCGATGATCCGGTCAATGGTAGTCGCTGCGGATGAAGTATGGAGGGTGGACAAGACCAAGTGGCCTGTTTCTGAAGCCATCAGGGCCGTGTTGATCGTCTCAAGGTCGCGCATTTCACCGACCAAGATAACATCGGGGTCTTCACGCAGTGCAGACCGTAAAGCATCTGCAAAGGCATGGGTATCGTCACCAATCTCACGCTGGTTTATCATACATTGATTATGGGCATGCAAATATTCGATCGGGTCTTCGATGGTAATGACGTGACTGTTGCGGTGCGTATTCATATGGCGCACCATGGCAGCAAGGGTAGTGGATTTACCGGAACCGGTCGGACCCGTGACCAGGATCAGACCTCTGGGTTTCATTGCGAGGTCTTTCAGGATATCAGGCAGTCCCAGCTCGTTAATACTTGGAATATCCGGAACAATGACCCTGATCGCGGCCGCCAGGCTTTTTCGCTGGCTGTAGACGTTAACCCTGAAACGGCTGATACCAGGGATCGTATAGGAAAAGTCAACTTCTCCCTTTTGCTGCAAACGGTTTTTCACGGGTTCATCCATTAGTTCATCAACAAGCTCTTTGGTGTCCAACGGAGACAAATACTTGGCATTTGCCATCGGAGTCAAGATACCATTGATTCTGAACATTGGGGGAAGACCGGTTGTGATGTGGAGGTCAGAAGCTTTAAGTTCCAATGACATTAAAAGTAAGTCCCTGATATTTAGATTCATACAAACACTCCTCAACATAAATAGATTTGATCGGTCTATTCAATACTATAGGTTACTTTTAATAATTCTTCCGTGGTGGTGGTTCCGTCCAGAACCAGACGGGTACAGGTATCACGCAGGGAAATATAGCCGAAACGGCCGGCAATATGTCTTATTTGATCAGGAGTTACTCCCCGATTAACCATCTCGCGGATATCCTTGTTGATCGGAATGATTTCATGGATGGCGGTTCGACCGGAATAACCGGTGTAATTACAGGCAGGACATCCGGTCCCCTTGTAAAGGGGCTGGGGTTCGCGCAGTTTCAGCAGCATCATTTCGGCATGTTCCGGCCGGTATGAAGTTTTGCATTTTGGACAGATTTTGCGGACAAGTCTTTGAGCCATTAGGCCGACAACAGCGGAAGAAACAAGATAAGATTCAATTCCCATATCGACTAGCCGGATAATCGAGGAAGCTGCATCGTTGGTGTGGATAGTGCTTAAGACCAGGTGGCCGGTGATGGCTGAACGGATCGCAATCTGGGCTGTTTCCGAGTCGCGGATCTCCCCAATCATGATAATGTCGGGGTCCTGACGCAGAATCGACCGCAGTCCCGAGGCAAAAGTCAGGCCAGCTTTGGTATTGACTTGGACCTGATTGATCCCATCCATCCGGTATTCAACAGGGTCTTCTACGGTGATGATATTGACAGTTGGTTTATTCAATTCTCGCATGACTGCGTAAAGTGTCGTCGTTTTTCCGGAACCGGTGGGGCCAGAAACAAGGATGATCCCATTTGGACTTTTGATGATCCGGTCAAACAGCTCAAGATTTTCAGCAGTAAAGCCTAGCTCAGATTTGGTATAGGTACTGTTTCTCATTCCGAGCACGCGGATAACTATCTTTTCTCCGTGGACTGTTGGAAGTATGGAAAGCCTGAGGTCAACGTTATTGCCGTCAATGCTGACTTCAATTCTGCCGTCCTGGGGTAGGCGCTTCTCAGCAATATCCATTTGCCCCATGATCTTAATTCTGGTGACGATGGCCTGGTGGGCCGCTTTAGATGTTTTCATGGCTTCCTGAAGTTCTCCGTCTATCCGGTAGCGGATCCGCATTTCATTGTCAGACGGTTCAATATGGATGTCACTGGCATTTGTCTTGATGGCATGCTGAATCACGGAATTAACCAGTCTTACGACAGGGGCATTCGTCACCTCATCGCCAAACTGATCGTCAATTCCGGAGAAATCAACAAGGTCATACGTTTGTTTCAGTTCTTCAATCGCTTTTTCGGCGCTTTCCTTGCCATAATAGCGCTCGATCGCATTCATGATATCCGACGCGGTAGCCATGGCTGGCTTGACATCAAGCCGGGTTGCCCGTTTGACATCATCGATCGCATAAAAGTCCAGCGGGTCGACCATGGCAACGATCAGCACATTATTTTCCTTCTTGATCGGTATCAAGGAATGCTTTCTGACCATTCCTTCCGTAATCAGTCCCGTAGCAAGAGGATCAATCGGAGTTTCACCTAGATCATAGTAAGGAATATGATATTGAAATTCCAGCACTTTGAGTAGCTGTTTTTCCGTAATAGATTTCGTTTCAATAAGGATCTCGCCCAGTTTTTTAGAAGTTTTGGACTGCATTTCCAAAGCATCTTCGAGCTGCTTAGCAGTAATCACCTCTGATTCAACTAAAAGCTGTCCCAGTTTTCGCATCGTTTCCGGCATTTTTTTCTCCAATTTAATTATTTATATTTTGTCTATTTTAATTTATTGTATTATAGTGTAAATCAAAAATAAAGAAAAATTGCTAATATTTACAAATCCTGCGAATTTAGATACCCTAAGGGAAGAAAGATTAAAGGAGTGTTTGAGATGGAAACGTTTTTTATGGAACATGTTTGGCTGGTCTATTTGGGATTATTTATTGTCGGGCTTGCTGCCGGAAAATTTTTGAAAATATTAATTAGAAGAAACATGGAAGAAGAGCACAGAGATTTCCCATCCAAACCGGTCGTGGAAATCCTGAATGCGCTGCTGTACTGTGCTTTATTCTGGAAATACGGTTTTTCTCTAGAAACATTGAGTTTTCTGATTTTTGGCTCGATCCTTTTACTCATTGCGTTCATTGATTTTAAGACCATGCTGATCCCAAACTGGAGCGTTCTCCTGATTCTGGTTCTGGGTATTTTGTTTGCTTTCTTCAATCAGGATGTCTCCTGGCTGGAGAGGCTGATTGGCTTCTTTGGAGCTGGATTGGGTTTGCTGCTGATCTATATATTCTCGAGAGGCGGCATAGGCGGCGGAGATATCAAGCTGATGGCCGCAGCAGGCTTTTTCCTAGGCTGGAAACTAACGTTTTGGGCAATGCTTGTCGGTTCAATCATCGGCGGAGTCTTTGGGGTGATTATCCTGGTCAGCGGCAAAGGACAATTAAAGACTGCAATCCCATATGGACCGTTTTTAGTGATAGGTATCATAGGAAGCATTCTTTTTGGCAACGAAATGATTTCGTGGTATTGGAGTTTATTAATACGCTAAATTGTTTTATTATTTTTTACATTAGATGTATTGTTGTATTTTTGCCGCAAATAATAAGAAAATGCGAAAAATAACTGGCGATAAATTCTTTGGTGAGCGGTCAAAGTAAATGCAACCTTTGACAGAGTAAATATAGTGGGGTTTCATTGAGTCTGTCAAAATACTGGGAATAACAGGTATAGTACCTGTTAAAAATAGCCGATTCAGATTATATG